>JAFSQO010000339.1 GCA_017446645.1 Synergistaceae bacterium
AGGCAGCTTCAGCTTCATCCCGTAGTGAGTCTTTTCCGGTTTTATGCTTACGTCGTGCCTGCGAATCTTATTCAGCAAATTTAAATCAGATATTTTCATTTTTGACTCTTCACTTTTTTCTCTATGAATTCTCGTAGCTATAATTATTTTGTGAATTCGGGAATTTTGCAAGTGTAAAATTTCTCAATGCGCCAGTAAGTGAGCTAATAATTGCCCTACTAACGGAGCTGCTACACTGCTGCCGTGCTTTCCTGCTTCGATAACTGCGACTGCTACATATCTGGGATCTTCAGCCGGAGCATAACCTGCAAACAATGCATGGTCATCACCGTGGGAGTTCTGAGCTGTCCCGGTCTTGCCTGCTACACTGACCCCGAATCTGCCTGCCCGTGAACCTGTACCCCTGCTTACGACATAATTCAAGCCTTTCTGGACAATAGCAAGTTTCTCAGGAGTTACGCCTATTTCTTCCGGTTCTTTATAACTCTTTTGATTCAGGTGAGGAGTTACTAATTTGCCGCCGTTTGCTATAGCTGCATAGACCCTCGCAATCTGTATCGGAGTCATTAACACATAGCCTTGTCCTATCGAGTAATTCACTGTGTCTCCTGAAGCCCAGTTAGTTTTGAATCTTCGCATCTTCCAATCAGGGCCTGCAATATTGCCGCCGCTTTCACCGGGTAAATCAATGCCAGTCGGTTCACCAAGATGAAATTTTCTGCCCCACTTGATTAACTTGTCAATCCCTGCTTTGAGTCCTACCTGATAAAAGAAAACGTCACAGGAATGCTGCAAACCTCCGATAACGTTTAAGCCTCCGTGACCTGAGTGCTTCCAACACTTGAACAAATGCGAACCCATCTTCAGACCTCCCCTGCATGAAAACATAGTAGAAGCATTAATCACGTCTTCCTCAAGGGCTGCTATGGACATGAATGCCTTGAAAGTACTCGCTGGCGGATAAACTCCGGCGATGGCTCTGTCTAACATCGGTCTGTCCGGATTATTCATTATCTCGTTCCATTCACGGCCTGAGACTCCCCAAGTTAATGGGTTGTTGTCATAGACAGGACTCGAAGCAAGGGCCATTACTGCGCCCGTCTTAACGTCCATAGCAAGCAATGCGCCTTTATAGTTCTTCAGTAATTCAACGGCTAACTTTTGGGCTGACATGTCCAAAGTCAAATGCATGTCCTCACCTTTTACTGCATCAGTAGCGTCAAGTGTCCTGACTTTGCGTCCCCTTGCATCGACTTCGAGACTCTCCTGGCCTGGTCTGCCGCGTAAAATATTCTCGTAGCTGCGTTCAATTCCTGATTTCCCTATTGTGTCGCCTCCTGTATAGCCTTCTTCGTAACGGGCCTTCAGCTCCTCTTCAGAGATTTCGCCGACATAGCCAAGAACATTAGCAACGACATTGCCTGCCGGGTAAGTGCGCCTCCATACGCTCATGGGGAATAACTCACGAGGGAATTCGTAATCTGCAATTAATTCGGCCATCTGGGTCATGGTTAAATTTGGCACTATCCTCATTACACGATACGGTGCGAGTCTCTGCTGCTTTATGATTTTTTCGAGATTTTCGACCTCAATAGGGATTCCGTGCTTCTTGAGAATCCTGCTGAGTCTCTCAAGTTTTTCAGGAGTGTTTAAATCTAACGGATAACCCATTATGCAAAAAGTCGTATCATTCACTGCTAAAGGCACACCGTTACGGTCAAATATCTCGCCTCGCGGAGCGGGGAATCTCATTACACGCAATTTATTATTGTGGGCTAGCCTGATGTATTTATCGCCCTGATAAATCTGACAAAAATATAAACCTCCCAGCAAAATAAACATCGAGATGGTTATAGAGTACATGAAAAATTTTAATCGTCCGTCTAATACTTCCATTAAGCTATATCTCCTACACTTTCTGAGAGTTCTTGACCTTGCGAGAATATATATACATCGTCAACAAGATAGCCGGTAACGAGTTAGCCTGCTGTCTGATAAAGAACACCCAACCCGCAGAGCCTCCCAAAATCAAAACAGGAAGCAACGGGGGGATCAGCTGCGAAAATTCCATTAAGAGAAAGACAAGCCAGCCAGTTCCCGAAATTCTGCCCTGAGGAGGAATTAATGCCCAGACCTGAATCACGATTATGACGACTGTGACATAGCCTAACGTAAAGAAGCCGGGAATGCCGACCCATCGCAAATCCCAGAGAATTCCGCCGGCAAAGGCACACCATATTGCCGTAAGTCCTTTTGCACTGTCAGAACCGGAGTCAATCAGCAATTTATATACAATACCAAGAATAAAGAGTCCGGGTATCTGCATTCCGCCTCCGCTGAAGACTGTCAATAAATCCTGAATAAGCCACAAAATTATCAGAGTCATGACTAATAGCTCACCGTGTAAAATCTCGACAAATCAGCACCAGGCTCAACTTTGTACGTTGCATAACCGTCAGGCCCTACTGCAAACTCGCCGGTTATTTTCCCAATTGGCAAACCAGGAGGAAGCTGCTCGCCGATCATTGCAGTACTTATGTTCATGCCTGCACGTGCTGCACCTTTAGACGCAGGGATATAGCGCAAATATACATTGCCGTCACCGTTGCCCATGACTACACCAAGCTCGCGGGTCTCTTCGATGACTACAGGGATCATGAATGAAGGCGAAGTGATTAACTCGGCCCAGCTTGACATTAACGATACAGAGCTTACACGGCCAATTAAGTAACCGTCAGAGAAGATTGCAAGACCCTGAGTGATTCTATCATGTTCGCCCCTGTCGATTCTAATTTCACTCCACCATGACATAGGTGCCCTCAGTGTAACACGTGCTGAACGGACATCGCTGCTTGTCACTGAGTAACTTTTCTCGCCGGAGACCCGTGCAAGGTCTATACGCAATTTAGCATTCTCTTCTTTGAGGCGTGTAACTTCGTCATTCAGAAAATCCTGACTCTGAGAACGCGACCGCCAATGCAGATATACTTCACGCATTATCAAAGCAGGATACTCCGGGATAGACAATACAGTCCCCCAAATATCTACAATGCTCTTCATGACACCAAGACCGGAGCTTACTCCCAGCAGGAATAACGCTATGATTAAGGCTGTCAGACCGTGTGCCCATTCCCTTGAAGTATTTCTAGTATTATCCATTCACTATTTAACTCTTAACGTGATCCGCGTTCGACTGACATTAAGACCCTGCGCATTGAGCTTAAATTATCGAGTATTTTGCCGATTCCCATTGCAATAGAATACAAAGGCTTCTCAGCAGGAATAACTGGGGTATTCACGGCACGCGATAATCTTTCTGCAAATCCATGAAGCAGGCTAACCCCTCCGGTCAAGATTATGCCTCTGTCAACTACATCTTTTGCGAGTTCAGGGGGCACTTTTTCCAGGGCGACTTTCACCATGTCTTCAATGCTGACAAGTATAGGCTCAATTGCTTCACGGACTTCGATTGACGAGACTATATCACTCTTTGGCAAGCCATCCGATAAATCACGGCCCTTGACATGCATATCGAGTTCAGGGTTCATAGGCAGGGCACTCCCTATCATGTTCTTGACTTCTTCAGCAGTTGACTCGCCGATTAATAACGAGTAACGCTGACGAACCATTGCTACAATTGCATCGTCCATCATTTTGCCTGCTGTCCTTAACGAACGTGTGACGACAATTCCGCCCAATGAGATAACGCTGACCTCGCTGGTACCTCCTCCGATGTCGATTATCATGCAGCCTGAAGGCTTCCCAATCGGCAGACCTACACCGAGTGCTGCGCTTATAGGCTCTTCGACTATATAGGCTTCACTTGCTCCTGCACCTAAAGTTGCATCGATAACGGCTTTGCGTTCGACTTCAGTGATTTCGGCAGGGATAGAAATTACGACTCTGGGATGAACTGCGAAAGTGCTGTTAGAGCTGACACGGCGCAGACAGTACTTTATAAGCTCCTGGGTCATGTCGAAGTTTGCTATAACTCCGCCTTCAAGAGGCCAGATTGCTTCGATACCGCGGGGGACTTTGCCGGACATTGCTTTAGCTTCACGGCCTACTGCGATTATCTGGTAGCCTTCTCCTCTGGGTAATTTCTTGGCAGCAACTGCACTCGGCTCACTAAGCACAATGCCTTTATCCTTCACATAGACTACGATATTTGACGAGCCTAAATCAATACCAACATCAAGACTCAACATTCCGGAAAACATTTTGAACATGACTCTAAATTCCTTCCATAATACTTTGCTATCTTGGCCAATATGGATTTAATTCACGTTCCGAGCCTATATTAGTATCAGGACCATGACCAGGCAGAACATGCAAGCCGTCCGGAAATTCTGCAAGTTTTCGCAGTGAGGCTTCGAGCTTCAGGTCATCGCCGCCGTCTAAATCCGTACGCCCTACGCTCTGGGCAAAGAGTGTATCACCTGAAATCAGCAAATTATGGCCGTCCTTATCCGTGATTAAGTAGCAGACACTGCCCTCTGTATGTCCGGGGGTTTCCATGACTTTTATGCTGTAATTTGGGAAGTCAATAATTTCACCGTCATGTACTTCCTTGAAGTCCTGAATACCCGTGCAGTGAACGCCTAACAATGCCTGAAGATTCGCAGAAGGTTGTCTCAGCATGAAGGCATCTTTGCTACCTATATAAATATTATTATTGACGAACGGCACAAACTCATGAATACCAGCAATGTGATCTATATGTCCATGAGTTAATAATACCATAGTGAGCTTTAGGTCATTGTCACTCAAAAAGTTAATTACGTCCTCAGTCTTTCCGCCGGGGTCTATAAAAAATGCCTCGCGGGTCTCATCGTCCCAGAATAAATAGCCGTTTGTCCATAATGCTCCCAGAGGGAAACGTTTATAATTCATGTAAATTTTTCATCCTTTCGTGTTTATTATTTATCGATTATGAATGTCAGCGGGCCGTCGTTGATTATTTCTACTTCCATTTCAGCACCGAATTCACCGCACGAGACTTTACTCAGTCCCTTAGATTTTACACGCTCGACAAAATAATTATATAATCTCTCTGCTTCAATTGGGTCAGCCGCGTCACTGAAGCCCGGTCTCCTGCCTTTAACACATGAAGCATACAGCGAGAACTGCGACACTAACAAGACCTCGCCGTTAATGTCTTTGAGTGAGAGATTTATCTTGCCGTCAGAATCTTCAAATATACGCAAAACCGTAATCTTGTCGGCCAGCCAGTCAGCATTTGACTCGTTATCGCCGTGAGTTACGCCTATGAAGACGCACATGCCTTGATTAATCTCGCGTTTGTCCTGAATGTTATTATTGACGATTACACTTGCACGTTTTACTCGTTGAATTAGCAGCCTCATAATTTACATCTACCCCCTTGTTACTTCCATGATGCCGCGGACTTCGTTTAATCTTGCCATTGCTGAATATAACTGCTCAAGATTCCTGACACGTAATTCAAGTTTCATGCGCATTAAACTATTGCCTACCACTGAAGCCTTGACACTGAGAATGCTTATGCCCTCAAGACCTACGGCTTTAGCTGCGTCTGCAAATAATTCTTCGCGGTCAACTCCTTCAACTTTGATTCTTGCCTTGTAGTATTTCGTGTCGCGTCCGGGGATTACGCTTTTATCATTATTGGCCCAGGACACATTAATGACCCTGCCGTCTTTCTTGTCTGCAATGCTGTGACAGTCTGCACGGTGTATAGTGATACCGCGCCTCACTGTAGAAATTCCTATTATGTCATCACCTGGAACGGGTTCGCAGCAATTCGCAAGGGTAACGCTGACTCCTCCCTCGCCTTCGACTAAGATATCGGACTTGAAGAATTTTTTGCCCTCGTGTGCTGGTTCGAGATTTACAGGGACTGTCTGGGGTTCAGGGGCATGATGCTGGACGTAGGCAAGTGCGAGCTGCTGGGCAACTGCTGAAGGGCCTGTGGATCCGGAGCCTACTGACACTAACTGGTCATCAATGTTGTTGAAGTCCTCACGAGTTACGTTTTCGAGTCCGCGTTTACGCAATTCACGTTCTACAAGTTTCCAACCGCGCTCTAACTTTTCATCACGGTCTGCTTTCTCTGCTGCCTTGAAATAACTGCGAATCTTGGCACGGGTCTTTGCTGAGTTCACTATCTTGGTCCAGTCCTTACTCGGTGAACCCTGCGGAGATGTGAGTATCTTCACTATATCGCCGCTGTGTAACTGGGTATTAAGCGGAACTATACGGCCGTTAATCATTGCACCGACGCAGTGATTGCCGACTTCAGTGTGAACAGAATAGGCAAAATCAAGCGTAGTAGAACCATTTGGCAAAATCATCGGCTTACCGTCAGGCGTAAATACATAAACTTCGCTAGTAAGCAAAATATCGCTCTTCAAGACATCCATAAATTCCTGAGCATTGCCTTCATCTCCGCCGGCTTCTAGGGCCTGTCTTACCCACATTAATTTAGCGTCAAGTCCCTTGATTAGCTTGCGTGAACCTCCTGCCTTGTAGACCCAATGTGCAGCAATTCCGTACTCTGCAAGATTGTTCATCTCATAAGTACGTATCTGGACCTCTAAAGGCACACCAAAGGCCATTACTGTAGTGTGCAATGACTGGTACATGTTGGA
>JAFSQO010000340.1 GCA_017446645.1 Synergistaceae bacterium
TATCTCGAATGTGCCTTCTCTCCGTGAATGATTAACACAGGCGAACGAATCTCGCTGACAAAGGCAAGCATGGGCATGTTAATTAACGCAAGTCCTGCCGTTACGTTCCAGCCTTCGTTAGAGTTAAGAGATCTCTTATGATAGCCCCTAGGTGTCTTGTAATAGGCGTGATAATCCTTCACGAACTGCGGGGCGTCTTCGGGCAGTGGGTCAATTACTCCGCCTGCACGTGCATAAGTCCCTGACTTATAATCTTTGACTCTCTGGGCATTCATGGCCTGACGGGCTGCAAAACGTTTTTCCTCGCTGTCGTCTGCATCGAAATATCCATTGGCTGCGACTCTTGACAGGTTGTACATAGTTGACGAGACTGTAGCCTTGATTCGAGTGTCAGAAGCTGCTGCGTTGAGTCCAATTCCTCCCCAGCCGCAGACACCGATAATGCCGATTCTTTCAGGGTCAATGAAATCACGGGTGCTGAGAAAATCTACTGCTGCTGAAAAGTCTTCAGTGTTAATTTCAGGCGAGCTTACATTACGGGCAGGGCCTCCGCTCTCACCGGTGAATGAAGGATCGAATGCCAACGCTACATAACCGAACTTGGCCATCTCCTGAGCGTAAAGTCCTGACACCTGTTCTTTCACTGCTCCGAAAGGTCCGGCGACTGCAATAGCCGCATACTTCTTCGAGGAGTCAAAGTCTTTCGGCAAATATAAATCGCCTGTTAAATCAATCCCGTAAATATTATGAAAGTGTGCTTTCCTGACCTGAATACTGGAGTCAATTTTAAACACCCTTGTATCTTCCGTGAAGTCCGTGATGTCTTTATCTTCTGCAAACGATACAGAAGCAAGGGACATGATTATTAACGCTGCTGATAAAATCTTTAACATCTTCATTTTCATTAAAGCCTCCTGTGTGAATTAATGACTGAATTATCGCGTGTTGTTCCAGTTTTGTCGAATGCCTATAGTGTAAAATCAGTTATGCCTGAAATTATATATCTTTGATTGAGGTGATAATCATGGAACTTAGAATCTTACGTTACTTTCTTGAAGTTGCAAATGAACTCAGCTTTACCCGTGCTGCTGACAAAATTCACATCACTCAGCCGACACTCTCAAGACAAATCGCACAACTTGAGGCAGAACTCGGCAAGAAATTATATACCCGCGAAAATTACGGGATAAAGCTCACAGAAGAAGGACTGCTGTTACGAAAACGCGCTGAAGAAATCATAGAACTCGAACAAAAGACCCTCAGCGAACTCTCAGGCAGCGACGACAACATTCACGGTACTATTTATATCGGAGCAGGAGAGACAGCGGGAATTCGGCACATCTGCAAAATTCTCAGGGACTTACGGACAAAATTCCCGGACATAACCTACAGAATGATCAGCGCAGACTCCGAAGACGTTACTGACAAGCTCGACAAGGGGCTAATCGACTTCGGTTTATTCGTAGGACGTGCCAACCTCGACAAATATAACTGCGTCAACCTTCCTGACTCAGAATCCGACAGATGGGGCGTAATCGTCAGGGTTGATGATGAACTTGCGGGCCGAAAATCTATCTCACCTGAAGACTTAAGGGGACGCGAGTTACTTTTCTCTCATCAGGCAAAGGCTCAGGGCGAATTCTCCGGCTGGCTAGGCTTTCCATTCAGCGAGCTTAACGTTGCAGGAACACACAATCTTGCATACAACGCTTCAGTCATGGTTCGCTGCGGTCTGGGAATTCTAATCACTATCGAAGGCATAATAAACCACAATGAACTCGTATTTATTCCGTTAAGGCCCGAAATTAAGGCAAAATTAATCCTGGCATGGAAAAAAGAAGCTGTGCTCTCAAAAGCTGCGAAAAAATTTCTGGAGTTATTGCGTTCGTCAAGCATTCAGACCCTGTAAATATTTACGCGCTGCCCTGAACTGCTCCGGAATTTCTGAGAGATTCATGCTGCGTACTCTCTGTTCAGTTCCCTCATTGCAGGCCGTCTCGTAGTACCAGCATTTGTACTCGATTACGTCCAGAACCCCCTGTAGATTCTTTAGCTCCTCGCGAAGTGAGTCCCGCCTTCTGTGAAAGATCTCCAGTCTGTCACTTAGGGCCTCATCACCGCGCCCTGACATGTCGATAAAATTCTTGATGTCCTTAATCGACAATCCGGACCTTTTCAGGCAATCTATTAATTTCAGGTGAGCATAATCCTCGTCAGTGAAGATTCTTGTGTTGTTAGGGTCACGCTTCAGTGAGGGCAAGAGTCCCTGCTTGTCATAATATCTCAGAGTCGAAGCAGGAAGCCCCGTCATCCTCGACATATCCTTAATCGTATAAGGCAAAATTTATCTAGCTCCTCAATGTGAAATATATTTTATTATTATACCGTCAATGTCAGCTGTGAATGCGAGAACAAAATAAGAACTTCTGAACCAGTTATTATCTTGATTCAGAAGCTCTTACTTTATGGGCCTGCCTGGACTCGAACCAGGAACCTTCCGGTTATGAGCCGGTGGCTCTGACCACTTGAGCTACAGGCCCGAACGACTAAGAAATTTTACACGCGATAAGATTTTGCGTCAAGTCGAAAATTTTTTCATGACTCTAATAAGCGCGAAAATCGAATTATATATTATAATTTGTCTAACACTGCGCCATTTTATTTTATATCAAGCACGAAAGGAAGTAATTTGTACTATGAAAGAATTTAAGTATGTCATTACGGACCCAGTAGGTATTCATGCACGTCCCGCAGGTCTTCTTGTCAAAGAGGCCAAGAACTTCAAGAGCGTTGCAACGTTCATCAAGGGCGACAAGTCAGCCAAAGCCACTGCCTTAATGAAGCTCATGGGTATGGGCATCGTTCAGGGCGATGAAGTTACAGTAAGAGTCGAAGGTGAAGACGAGGAAGCCTGCGCCGCCGCAATCGAGAAATTCCTCAAGGAGAACTTCTAATCATGCAAGTCTTCAAAGGCATCAAGATAGTAAACGGAATCGGAATCGGCAAGATTAAGATTTACAAGGTTCCGGTTTACGAGATCAACGAGGCACTTGTAAGCGATCAAGAAGCAGAACTCGCCCGCTTTGAAGCAGCAAAAACAAAGGTTCAGGAGCAGCAGTCAGCACTCGCCGAGAAAGAACGCAAAGACGGCAGGGAAGAGACCGCAGGAATCTTTGACGCTCACGCAATGATGCTCGAAGAAGATGACGTTATCGACGAAGCCTGCAAGGAGTTACTCAGCGAAGGACACACTGCAGAGTATGCTGTAAATAAAGGCTGTGAAGCTGCTGAAGAAGTCTTCAAGAACATGGAAGACCCCTATTTCCAGGCAAGAAGCGCAGACGTTGTTGACCTGAAGAACTCAATGCTCGATGTCCTATTCGGCAACGACACGGAAAGCCTTCAGGGTACTGAGCCTGCAATACTAGTCGCTGAGGACATGGCACCTTCTGAGACGGTGAAACTTGACAAGTCGCTTTTACTCGGACTCGTTACGAGATTGGGAAGTTCCAACAGCCACACAGCTATACTCGCACGAAGCATGAACTTACCCACTCTGATTCAGTGTCAGGATATTTCAGACGACTGGGACGGAAAATTTGCAATTCTTGACGGCTATAACTCCTGCATCTATATCGAACCTGAACAGGAGATTATTGACAAGCTAACAGCCAAGCAGAAAGAAGACCGCGAAAAAGAGGCCAAGCTCCAGGAACTCAAGGGCAAACCCAGCGTTACGAAAGACGGCCAGAAGGTAAGGCTCTACGCAAACATCGGAGGCCCTAAAGACATCAATGCAGTAATCGAGAACGATGCAGAAGGCGTTGGTTTGTTCAGATCAGAGTTCGTCTATCTTAACTCAAAGACAGACCCATCTGAAGACGAGCAGTTTGCAGCTTACAAGAAAGTCCTCGAAGCACTTGCTCCCAGACTCGTAATTATAAGAACTTGCGATATTGGAGCCGACAAGACGATTGATTACATGAAGCTCGACAAAGAAGACAATCCTGCGTTAGGTTTCAGGGCTGTAAGAATTTGCCTCTCACGTCCCGATTTCTTCAAGAGGCAGTTACGGGCATTGTTACGTGCATCGGCGTTCGGTAATCTTGGAATCATGTTCCCAATGATTATAAGCAAGTGGGAAGTCCAGGAGTGCAAGAAGATTCTCAACGAGTGCAAAGAAGAGTTGACAAGAGAAGGCGTAGCAATCGGCAAGTACGAGATAGGCATCATGATCGAGACCCCTGCGGCTGCTTTATGTGCTGACGACTTGGCCGAAGAAGTCGATTTCTTCTCGCTGGGGACTAACGACTTGACCCAGTACACCTGCGCAATTGACAGACAGAGCGCAAATCTTGAGCGTTTTGCAGATACCCATCACCCTGCTGTGTTAAGATTAATCCGTGAAACTGTAGAGGCAGGACACAGGCACAATACTTGGGTAGGAATTTGCGGAGAACTTGGAGCAGACCCGACACTCACTGAAACCTTCTTGAGCATGGGCGTTGATGAGCTTTCTGTCAATCCAAAGAGCATTTTGCCGTTAAGAGGCAATGTCAGAAATGTAGATTTATCCGGCTTAAAAAAAAATAATAACCCTGAGCCGAAAAAAGAATCTGAAGTAAAGGCTGAAGCAAAAACTGAAGCAAAACCGGCAAAGGGATTTTGGGGGAGGTTATTTAGCTAACATGTTATATGGTGCATTAGAGACCAAAGGCAGAAGAATGCTCTGTGCTGTCGGTAACGAAAACGGACAGATTCTGGAGCGCGTTGTAATCCCTACGTCCACACCTGACGAGACAATGCCGAAAATCATCGAGTTCTTCAAGGCAAGATTAGGCGATCCTGAAGGCGAACATATGTCAGCACTCGGAGTCGCATCGTTTGGCCCCGTCGATGTCAGAAAGAACTCAAAGACCTACGGGACTATTCTCAACACTCCTAAAATTGCCTGGAGAAATTTCCCGTTATTGAAGACCCTCAAGGAAGCCCTTAACGATATTCCTGTAGGCTTCGATACTGATGTCAACGCTGCATTACTCGCCGAGACAACATGGGGAGCAGCCAACGGACTCACCGACGCAGCATACGTTACAGTCGGCACAGGTATTGGAATAGGTGCTATCTCCGGAGGCAATTTGATTCACGGAATGCTTCACCCAGAGGCAGGCCACATAAAAATGTCTATCGTTGAAGGTGATAATTATAAAGGACACTGCCCTTCACACGGAGCATGTTTCGAGGGAATGGCATCAGGTCTTGCGATTGCTGAAAGATGGGGCAAGTCACCCAAAGAACTTGCAGACAGGCCGGAAGTCTGGGACCTTGAGGCGAAATACATAGCCCAGGCACTTACTGCGATAGTGTATATTCTCAGTCCCCAGAAGATTATCTTAGGCGGAGGAATCATGCGTCAGGCTCAGTTGTTCCCGTTGATCCGCAAGTATCTTGTCGAGAACATCAACGAGTATATTGACACGAAAGAACTTCGCAACATCAACAGCTATGTCTGTCCGGCATCGTTAAACGGCAATGAGGGCGTAATCGGAGCACTGAAGCTCGCAGATATGGCCGCAGCAGAAGAAGAAAATAATTAACGCATTAATCTCCCTGCTTCGTAATATTTAACTGGTTTATGAGGCAGGGAAAAATTTACAAGAAAAAAGAGGGAGAATTTTTTTGGCTGAAGTTCAAAAATTAGAACCTGGACAAAACTCAGTTAATCAGGATTTTCGCGATCTTGACGTTGAGTCACTCGGTGAAGAGCATATTAATCTAGTCTTTACTTTAGGACGTGAAAATTTCGGCGTTGATGTAAATCTCGTCCGTGAAATCGTTCGAGTCCCGTCATTCATTACCAGAGTCCCGAATGCTCCGGCGTATATCAGAGGCGTTATAAATCTTAGAGGCACAATAGTACCCGTCTTTGATATGCACTTGAAGATCGGAATGGCTGGCAGACCCCTGACTGATGAGGCCCGTATTGTAGTCATCGCAATCAATGATGTAACATTCGGCATGATAGTAAATTCTGTGCGTGAAGTCCTGACGATTTATGATGCCCAGTTGGAAGTTGCTACAAAATTATCGGCTTCGATTGACAGGCGTTATGTCCTGTGGGTAGCAAAACCTGCTGACGACAGGCTGATATTATTGCTTGATGTTTCGAGTCTGTTCGAGCTTGACCAGATTTTAGAAGACAGCGAGTAATTTTTTATGCGCAGAAAATCTTTTATCACCGGACTTTTTCTGTTATTCGTGTTAGTCTTTGCTTCTCTTGCATGGGCTGATGCTGCATTGTACAGAGGAGCAAATACAATCGGTTCTGTGCCGACCATTAACGCCCAGTCAGGGACTCTCGTGTCTTTGAATGATGTCGCAAGAATTTTCGGTTATTCGTCTTCAGGTTCAGAAGAAGAGTTAATCTTGTCTAAAGGCTCTGACCGAATCAGGATAATCGCGAATTCTGCAGCAGCCTGGCATGGGTTGGCAATAGTTCCGTTGTATTCGACTCCTGTTACACAAAACGGCAAATTCTGGATTGATACCTTGAGCGCAGTGTCTTTATTTCAGAATTCTGCAGGTTCAGGACAGAATAACAGGTTAAGATTCGCGGTGAATAATTCATCGACCTATCAGCCTGTTGCGATGTTAGATGACGCATCAAGGCGCGATATAGAGTTCGGCAAGTTCGAGGAACCTAAGCAGCCGGTTCAGCTTCCCAAAATCCCCGCACCTTCAGCAAGGCCAGCAAGTCCCGTTAATGTCTCTCAAGTTCCTGTGACTGCTCCTGCTACTGCTGCTGCAAGACCCGCGAGTCCTGCCAGGATCCCTGAAGTCCCTACTCCTGAGCCAATTGAGTTTCAATCTCAGGAATCTCAACAAGTCAGGACAGCCCAGACTCAGACTATAGTAACAGCTCAAACTCCCAGGTCAGCACCGGTAATTAAGAAGAGCAGCTCTAAGAAGGCCCAGCCGAAATTTCAGACTTTCAGGCCCGATGAGTCCAGCAAAGAGAAAAAGGGAAGCTACGATGGCAACATAAAGCTAATCAGGTGGAACGAACACGAGGGCAAGGTCAGGAAGATCCGCGCAGTTGTTGAAGCAGATGAAGGTTCTGACCCTCAGGTCTTGATGGTCAACGGGGCTGTTCATGCTTTGTTTGCTTCAGGTCCGGAGACTATTGACGGACTCACTTCACCGTTCGCAAATATTAATTCTGATATAAGAAACGTCAATGGCGGACTTGATTTAGTATTCGTACCTAATGGAGTCACTAAGGTCGAAAAGTTAGTTCTCAATAATCCGCGAAGGATCGTCTTTGATTTCTTTTTCCCTGATGAAGTTCAATTCGTCAAGGTGAACGCGCCTTCACAGCCCAAGACAGTCTACGCGCCGCCGAAGATACCTGAAATGCCGCCGGTTGCTCAGACTCCCAGAAAGCAAAGCCCTGCAGTCAAGACCCCGCCGAGCACTATAACTATTCCAATGACTCCTGCGCCCAAAACTCAACAGGGGACTCCTGTTATAGATATTCAGAACGGTGAGCCTATTGTTATCAGGCAAAATAACCCTGCACAAGCCCCCAGAATGCCCAGAAGAGTTTCAGGAGGAGGACGCAAAACTATCGTAGTTGACCCAGGTCACGGAGGCAAGGACCCCGGAGCAGCTGCCAATGGAGTAACAGAGAAGAATATAAATCTTGCAGTAGGAATCGAACTCGCTAAGGCACTCACTGCACGAGGCTATAACGTCGTAATGACCCGGCAGACTGATATTTACTTAAAATTACAGGAACGCACGGACATAGCTAACAACGTCAACGCTGATTTATTCGTCAGTGTCCATATAAACGCCCTGCCAAATAAGAAATCAGCAACCGGCTTCGAGATTTATATAATGGCCCTGCCGTCTGATAAGGACGCAATGAATCTTGCCAAGATAGAAAATCGCGAATACGTTGAGGGTAAGGGCTTCGATATAGCGAACGTTGACAGAAAAACGGAAATGTTACTGCGAATTCTGGGAGACATGCAGCAGAATAACAAGATAAGCGAGAGCACGGACTTTGCAGGCTCACTTCTCAATGCAGGAAAACGTAACGGCCTGCCAATGAAGAGGATCGCCCAAGCCCCCTTCTTTGTCCTTAGGGGAGCAGGAATGCCCGCAGTGTTGCTTGAATTAGGCTTTGTCACAAATCCAAATGAGGCGCGTTTGTTGTCCCAGCCGGCCTATCAGCAGAAAATAGCCAACGCAATGACAGAAGGAATCATGAATTACTTGCGGTAATGTGATAATGAGATTAGAAGATTGTGATTGTAACCTTACCCCGGCCCTCTCCTTAACAAGCGAGGGTGAACAAAAGAAGCAAGTCGCCCCTGTGAAGGGGAGATTTAGAGGGGTTTGGCTACAGGAAGGAAGGAGATAAATTTTGTCACCTGTTCGCCGTTATAGTTCAAGTGAAAGAGATTTTGAACGTCCTGCCCATGTTCCAAGACGAAGGCAGGCCCAGCAGGTAAGCAGACGCTCCGGAGGCAGAGGACGAGTCAGGGAAGAGAAGTCAACGCCTTTATTGTTGCGCGTGTTCTCGTGGATTGGAGTCCTGCTGCTTTGCTTTGTCGTGGGCTATCTTGGTGCTACGTGGTTCATGAAGTTCTTGAGTGAAAAATTATTCCTGAAACCCGAAAACAGAATCGAGAATCAGGAAGATTTAGAGGGCTTCGAGAAGTCAGAGTCCCGCAATGCCCAGATTTTAATGGGTGAGGACAATCATCAGCTCTCGTTGAATCTCTATCACGTCATGAACGACACGATTGCAAGCACAAGGCGTAATTTCCCGATAAGAACTCAGGAAGATAACATATCGGACGCAGTGAGCGCAATTATTTCATTGAGCGATATGCCTGATTCAAGCAAGATAAAGCTGCTCCATGTGTTCAGGGATTCTGAAACAGCATTCCTCGACATGTCGGGGCAGTTTGTTTCGTCCCTTGAGTCAGCAGGCCAGCGCAAGAGTTTATTATTACTCACGGGAATAGTCAGGACAATGCAGGAAAACTTTTCCCCAATATCGCAAATTAGATTCCTGATTGATTCAAAGCAGCCGAAATCAGGCGGAACTGTTGACTTGAGTGTAGCATGGAAGATGCCGAAAAGCTCATGAAGATCGACAAGCTCGTAATTGCTACAGGAAATGCAGGCAAGTTCAGGGAGTTTCAGGAGATTGCAGGGGCTTTCGTGAATGAAGTAATCTTTGCCCCTGAGATTGCGAAGTTAATAGTCGAGGAGACCGGCAGAACTTACTCAGAAAATGCAATGTTGAAGGCTGCTGCATGGGCGAAATGTTCCGGGCTTCCATGTTTGGCTGACGACAGCGGACTCGAAGTCAATGCCCTTGACGGCGCACCCGGACTCTTCTCGGCTCGGATAATTAAAGGCACTGACGGCAATAAAGTGTCATGGCTTCTTGAATCTCTTCGTGATAAGCATGATAAATCTGAGAGAGTAGCGCGTTTTGCAGCATCGTTGGCTCTGTGCGTTCCTGATGACTATATTTTGATTTGCGAGGGCTTCTGTTACGGGACTATTGCTAATGCTCCTGCTGGTGATAACGGCTTCGGCTATGATCCTGTCTTTATCCCGGACGGGTATAGCAAGACTTTTGCGGAACTTGACTCAGCTGCGAAAAATTCGATTTCTCACAGATATAACGCTTTCAAGAAACTCGTAACTATATTGAATCTTCATAAATGAATGCTTCCTGCGATGATGTTCTCTGCGGAAAGTTACGAATAATGCAGCCTCTCGACGGCCCCAGAGTCAACATGGACACGATATTATTATATTCATGGGTCAAATTTCGTTCTGGTCATACTAGATTCCTTGAAGCAGGCTGTGCTTCGGGAGCGATTGCCCTGATGCTGGCGGCCAAGTTCGCAAATATTCACGTTACCGGTATAGATATTCAGTCAGAGTTAATTGACTTGGCAAAGATTAACGCGCATAATAACTCACTTGATGACCGAGTAGATTTTATAGCCGGAGATTTTCGCGACAAAAGTTTATTGGCTCAGGGGTATTATGATTCACTCGTCATTAATCCGCCGTATGAATCGCTTTATCGTTCACGGGAAAGTAATAATCTGTCACGTTCGACGGCACGGCTTGAGCTTTCGTGTACTCCTGAAGATGTCGGCAGGCTTGCAAAACGAGTCCTGAAGAGTCGGGGAAGATTATTTGCGATTTTCACGAGTCAAAGGCTTGATGTCTTCATGAACTCAATGACTCAAAATAAACTTGCTCCTAAAAGAATAAGATTCGTCTATCCTGACATAAATAATAATTCCGGAGTCTTCTTAATCGAGTGCGTCAAAGATGGAGGCGAAGGTTTGACTGTCTTACCGCCGTTGGTAATTCGCGATGATTACGGCAAATACACTGGAGAATTAATGCAGATTTATAAGGAGTAAAAATTTTTTCATGGCTCTATATTTGTGGCTGATGTCAGCTTTCAATGATTTATTTATTTTCAGGAAGCTGCGAGAGGCTGGCGTTGATATTTATATCAGGAATATATTTTTATGCTGGGCTGTTTTCTGGTTCGTGATTTTTCTTGTGCCGAGATTTTTGCCTGACGACTTTGTTGATTCTCACAGGGGAATTTTCGAGATAATCTCCGGGCTTTCTTTCACCTGGATAATTTCGAGTCTGATTGCCTTCTTTGCTTTCGTTTTCGTTGACTTAATCACGGGCTTAAAGTCTTTCACGTCTGCCAAAGTTCTCGTTGCTGCCCTGTTGACCCTTTGCTGCGTTATATTCTGCATGGCCCAGGCATACTTTGTAGTAAGGCGCGATGTTGTCATAAAGACTCACAAGATTAACACTGACAAAATCAGGATCGTTTACCTGACTGACCTGCACTTAGGGGGAATTTATACACGATTTCACTTTGAGAGGGTCATGAATATAGTGCGAGAATCCAAACCCGATATTTTTATTCTTTGCGGCGACATTATTGACGGAGACCCTTCACGCTGGACCCGTGAGCTTGCCGAGTTAAAGCAGGCTGCCTTGAGTTCACGTTACGGAGCTTTTGCTGTAAACGGCAATCACGAGTACTATTACATTCTTGATTTCGATGTTGAAGGCATTATCAGGGACTCAGGGTTCAACATGATGATTAACGAACGAGCCGAGACTGCGGGAATAACTATAATCGGACTCGATGACTGCCCGCGCTATTTTAACTCATGGCTTAAACCTTACTTAAAGCCAGAAGACAAAAACAGATTCGTCCTTGTCATAAAGCACAGGCCCGGCCTTCCTGCTGATGCCCTGGAAAATTTCGATTTGCAGATTTCAGGACACACTCACGGCGGACAATTCTGGCCAATGGGTTATTTCAAGAGTATGAGCTATAACAGTCAGCAGGGACTCTCGCAGAAAGCAGGCGGTCTCGTTTACGTAAGCAATGGTGCAGGCTTTAATGGTGCTTGCATGAGGCTGTTTACTGTTCCAGAAGTTACGGTCATAGATATTGTGAAGGAGTGATTTATTTGCTGACCCTTGTGCCTACTCCGATTGGCAATCTTGAAGACATAACATTAAGGGCCTTGAGAGTCCTGCGTGAAGCCGACATTATAGCTTGCGAGGACACCAGGACTTCGGGAATATTCTTGAAGCATTACGGCATTGACAAGCCATTAACTTCATTTCACTTGCATAACGAGAACGACAAATCAAAATTTTTACTCGATAAATTGCGTAACGGTGAGAATATTGCAGTTATATCTGACGCAGGGACCCCTGGTGTATCGGATCCTGGGTGGATTTTGCTGAAGCGTGCTCTTGACGAAGGTCTTGAAGTTGACGTTTTGCCAGGACCGAGTGCTGTGCTGCCTGCCGTCTTGTTGTCTGGACTTGAGCCTCAGCCGTTTGTATTTCTGGGATTTCCGCCTGAAAAACAGGGAGAACGCATAAAATTATTTGACTCCCTGAAAAATTTTACGTCAACTATGTGCTTTTACATTTCGCCTCACAAAGCAGAGAAGCATATTAATGACATGATTCAGGTTTTAGGCGACAGAAGGGCAGCTCTTGTCCGTGAAATCAGCAAGGTCTTTCAGGAGGCAATCAGGGAGAATCTTTCAGGAATTCTTGAACGCATAAAGTCAGGCGTTAAAGGCGAGCTTGTCTTGGTCATTGACGGCGAATCATGTGACTCAGGAGAAACAGCAAGTGACTCGTGGCGCAGTGAAGCACTCATGATGCGCGAGTCAGGCCAGAGCGTCAAGGATATAGTGAATATAATCTCAGCAAAATATAATGTCGCAAAGAATTTAATAAAACGCTGTGTGATAGAATGATTACCGGAGAGGCAAATTAATGCTTCATGAATTACGAGAAATAAAGCTAATAATGCCTCGTTACAGGTTATAATAAAATATAAACTTACAACGGAGGAATATTTAACTTGTCTCTTAGAAAAGGTCTGATAATATTTATCTTACTTGCTTTCGGAGCGGGAGCGGTAGTCATTTTTCGCAGTGTCGATGGAAATACAGTACGTTCGCTTCTTGCAGCTGATAAATTCAAGTTACTAATTGCGCTATGTGTAGTCTTTCTTGCGTGGATTTGCGATGCCGGCAGGTTCTGTGCGTTGTCCTTTGCTGCACAGGAAAAAGTTTCGTTTTCATTGGGAATAGTCTTGACATGGCTGAATTACTTCGGCAGTGCAGTTACTCCTATGCAGTCGGGCGGAGGGCCGTTTCAAGTTTACGCGCTGTATAAAAAAGGCGTTCCTGTCGGTAAAGGTATAGCAATCACGTTAATGCGAACGATGCTCACTGTCTTAATTCTTTCGCTGGTAGTTCCTGCAGCATTGTTATTAGACCCTGAAATCCTTGAGGGCAGTCCGTTTCTTAAAGGCTTAGTGTTCTATGTTTTTGTAGTAATTCTTGCGACATGGGCATTCATAGCTTTTACGATTATAAGACCTGACCTGATAAAAAAATTATTGCGAATAATAATCATGTGGCTTAGACGATTTAATCTCATGAAGTCAAACAGGAAAGTGATTAAGATTTTCATTTGGCTTGACCGTGAGACAGAAAATTATTTGCTGAACTTCAAACTTGCATTTAACTCCGGAAAATTATGGCTTGTTTTATCCGTGATCCTTTCTGTGCTGCACGTACTCTCGCTGTTTACGGTTTTACCTGTCCTGATGAGTGCCGTCGGTCTGCCGTTTAAATATATTCAGACTATAGCGGTTCAGGCTGTCTTCATGTTTATATTATATTTCGTGCCTACACCGGGAGCTTCAGGTGTTGCCGAAGGAGGAGGTGCCCTTCTCTACTCTATTTTAATGCCTGGGAACATGGCAGGCATAATGTCAATAATATGCAGGTTCTTCACTGATTATCTTTCGATCTTTATGGGAGTCGTAGTTGTCATACGAATGTTAGGCTGGGGGGTCAGCGAGCATCTTCATGACGGGGCTTCACCTGAATCAGAAGCATTAAGGCAGGCAAATAATGCAGAAGTTTAGAGAGTTCGTTTTCAAGATGAGGGGAGGACTCTGGACTCTCTTATTCGTGATTATATTATTCATGACACGAAAGACTGAGCCGAAGCAAATATATCTTGCACTGATAATCATAATTCTTGGCCAACTCTGGAGGTTCTGGGCAGCAGGTTCAATCGGTCTATACCGTGGCGAGAACGTCAAGGCAGCAAGATTGGCAACCAGGGGGCCTTATGCTTTGATGAGAAATCCTTTATATTTCGGCAACTTCTTAATCGGCTTAGGCTGGAGCATAATAGCAGGTCTTCATGCGGTGATTATGTTTATCGTGAGCTTTTACGTGCTTTACGTGTTAATCATAATTCCTCATGAAGAAAAATTTTTGAGTGAGAAATTCGGCATTGAGTATAAATCTTACTGTTCGCGCGTTAATCGATTTTTCCCGAAGTCATTAAGGCTTCAATATGTGATGAATAAAGACTTTGACCCGAAAATTTTAATCAGGAGCGAAATACATACTTTAATAACGACTTTAGCAGGGACACTAATAATAATTGCCGTATCGTGTTATACTAGCTAGTTGCTTGAATAAATAATTAATGAGGAGGCGCAGGAAGAGTCATCATGAGAAAACAGGAAAATAATAATCACTTGGAAACAGAGACTGATATTGACAGAAGAAAGCCTGCAAACAACATAACAGTGAGCCAGCTTTTGTCAGCAATATCTAATACAGAATACCCTGAACATGTACTTGAAACAGTAGGGCGTGTCCGTGAATGGATGAGCGACATGATCTCAAGACAGGAAGACGAGCAGGAACATGACGAATCAGATATTTTTGATGCTATCTTTGGGCAGCTTTTTGAGGAAGAGGACAACGGTATCATGAACTTATTTGAGCGTCTCGATGATTTGCGGGAGTTCGCCGACATCATTCCCGGCCGTCAGGAACCTGCGGGCAAGCCTGACACTATAGTCGTCAGCATAACACCTCCTGACTATGAAAGCGGACTGAGGGCAGCGATAGATTATGCGGCAGTGTTTAATCGTCCGAGATGCAAAAGAATCTGGATAATCAGCGACACATTCATATTCAATGACGTAAATAAATTCTCGCCTCACGTTGATGCCTTGTCCGAGCAGGGAATTACAATGAGATTCATACTAGTAACGCCCTGGGGTTGGGTTGAGCTTCCACTTAGCGGGAAGATGGCCTCGAAGCAGCAATTCTCACTGAACACTCCGGCATCTAATAGTGAGACAAAGAAGCCGGCAGCGAGACGAGGACGCAGGAGGTTATAAGTAAGTTAAGTTGAGTTGAGCTATAAAAATTTTTCAGCAGGTCTTTACGGTGAGGGGGCCTGCTGTTTTTGAGCGTCAGATTATGCCTTGTTACAAATGGGACACACGAAGGTCTTGATTTCAAGTATCCTGGAGGGAACGGAAACGATTTAATATTTTTGCTTTGCCCGATGATACCTTGCTTCTTTCCGGACATTAAGAGTTCAGCGTACAACAACAGGCCCTAACTATCGGTCAAGCTATTAAAATTTCAGCCTCATCTGATACCATTTTGCTCCTCCATGCTGTGATGAGCTTACCCCTTCACTTATAAAACCGAACTTAGCGTAATAGTGCAGAAGCCGTTACTTGCAGGTCAGCACAAGGCCAAGTCTTCCCTGTTCGCGAGAGTCTTCTATCGCACGCTTGATTAACTCTCCTGCGTAGCCCCTGTTTCTATAAGCCGGTAAAGTGTTTAACCCGAAAAGCATCTGCCACTTGCCTGACTCATTGTGAAGTGAGGCGTTTGCAAACATCTCGTCAGGCAAGTCTGGCTCGTCAGTAACGAAACCGTCAAGGAACGCAATTAATTTATCACCCTCAA
>JAFSQO010000341.1 GCA_017446645.1 Synergistaceae bacterium
CAGGTTAGTTTTGCCGCTGCCGTTTGGACCGAGGATTAAATTTATGCCCGGTTCCCATTTTATTCTGAGTTCCGGGCCTAAGTTCCTGAAATTCTTTGCTATCGTGTAATCTATCTTCACGTCTATTGATTATTCTCTTCAGGATTAGGATTAGGATTAGCGTTTTCCTGATTCTCTTGAGTCTGATTATCTGACTTATCTGACTCTGAATCGTCATCATGAGATGAGTAGTTAGAGAAGTCCCCGATCTCTTCGGCAGTCATTGCATCCTGGTTGCTTAATCTTACGGGCATTAGCATGTACAGGAAATCATCGCTTTCACTTCTGTACATTCTGCACTGTCCTTCTTCGTCACTGAACTCGATTACGATGTCGCCTGAACCCAGAGCCTTCAAACCGTCCTGGAAATAGCTCACGTTGAAGCCTATCTGCATGTAGCCTCCCTCGACGGTTGCGTCAAAGAATTCGCTCGAAGTTCCCATATCGGGTGAACGCGCTGTAATTCGTACTTCACCGTTTGGCTGCATGGCCATTGCCATAATGTGGGCGGGGTTAGTACGTGCAATGATGTCAACACGCTCAAGCACTGAAGAAATAAGGTCACGAGTTACTCTCAAGGTTATGTGGACCTCGTTGTTTAATATGCGCTCATAATTCGGGAATGATGACTCTACCAGCCTTATTGAGTACTCTGCGTCAGGAAGGACAAACCACGCTGTTGAATTGTCAGTGAGTATCTTGACAGTGTCAGTGCCGTTAGAATTTATCATTTTTGCAAGGTCTTTCAGTGGCGGAGAGGGCAATAACAAATCGCAGTCCCTGCTTACATTGCAAAGAAGCTGAGAGCGTGAAAGTCTTTTCCCGTCAGTTGCTACTGCTTTGATATAACTTTTGGTAGTCCGTAATAAACAAGTCCCTAAATATTTCGGGAAGTCCTGGGGCTGTGAACTTGCTATGCTGCCTTCATTGATGACCCTGGCCAAGTCAGCTGCCATGATCTCGCAGACATGTTCAGCATCTGCACTGTCTGGAATATTTGGAAACGTAGCAACGGGAATGATGTTGAATCGCGCCTTGCTTCTGCCAGCTATGAAGAGTCCGCGTTCCTCGTTGACATCAAGTGTAATTGTGTCGGACGCTGATTTACGCAGCAAACTCCCTAACAAGACGACAGGGACCAGGGCATTGCCGGGTTCTTTCACGGAAACACCCTGAGCCTTGCACTTCACTGAAGTCTTAAGATCCGTAGCTTCGAGCGTGATATTATCATCATCGTATGCGTTGATTAATATTCCCGTTATAGAATCTTTAGGGTTCTTTGTACCGGCAGACTTCTCGGCTATATTCCATGCCTTGAGAAAAGTCTGACAGTTGAGTTCAAGAATCATGAATTTACTCCTTTCTTAATTAAAGCATTAAAGCTAGAAATTTATCGAGCAAAAGCATAATTATACATTATTCAGCAAATTTAGTGCATCAGTGAATTTATCGGACTTCACGAAAATATAATCAGTGTTGAAAGTCGATACAGCAAACAGGGCAATGTCATTCTCAGCAAGAAGCCCCGAAATCTTTGCGAGAATTCCAACAAGAGAGAAATCCAGAACACCCTTAACCCGAAAGCCCCGCCAATCGTCCGAACGTTCGAGAATATTTTTATCGTCA
>JAFSQO010000342.1 GCA_017446645.1 Synergistaceae bacterium
AATCTAGCTGCCAATGCTGAACCCAAAAACGGCAAAATTATCCCAGGCGATGAATTATTATCGATAGCTGTCGGACTTATTCCATACCCTAATCACACTGACGGGCCAGGATTAATAATAGGAGGAAAGAACATGAAGCAGGCCGAGTCAGAAATAACTGGCAGTGAGGCTCCGATAGTACCGGGTTATTATGAGGGAAATTATTCGAGTAAGATAAAATCTCTTCGGGGACACCTGAAAGATAAAAGATTTTTCCCGTATCTTGGCCTGAATGCCCTGACTGTGATAATGCCCTTTGAAGGCTATACTTATGAAGACGGTTTGGTGATTTCTGAATCACTTGCTGAGAGGCTTTGCATTCGTGAGAGTCATTACAGGATAACGAAGAGTTTTGACGTTTTTATTAAGCACTCTGAACTTGAGGAGCATGGTATAAACATTGAAGATTTATCAGGAATTTTTGCTTCTGCTTCTAATTCCAAGAAATATATATACGGCGACAAGCTCCCGGAACCTGTCGCAAAGTTTTATGATGAGTCAGAGTCAGAAAAACCATGGCACGAAATTTATAATCACCATGCCCCCGGAGTCCTGACTGGAATAAAGCTAAGGCACGTCATCAAGAAGGTATCAGGCAGCAAAAAGTCAGGCACAAAGAATTATCAGGTAGACTTGACTGTCTCATGGCTGTTCAGTGTTGAGCGTCCTATGGGTCTCGGCGATACATTAACGGGACGCAGCGGCAATAAAGGGGTCGTCACGAAAATTTTGCCCGATGATAAAATGCCCCTGATTCATTTCGCAAAAGAATCAAAGCCTGCAGAGTTGATAATTTCACCGTGTTCGATTATATGCCATAAGAATCTTGGCCAGATCTGGGAGATGATGCACTCTCTGTTAATCAAAGAAGGCGGCAAAAAACTGCGGGAGTGCGTAGAATCTAATGACATTGACATAAATAACATAAGGCTCGATGAAGTCCCGGAAATCCTCAGCAGGCTCGATGAGTTCCTTCAAGAATTAGGCTGTACAGAGTCCGGAGCTTTCAAGGTAAGTTATCAAGGCCAAGAGTTCAGAGCGTTTGCAGGTTGGCAATATTTTTGCAGACTTATTCATCACTCCTGGAAAAAACTTCAGGCACGCGGAGTCAAAGCCCCTTATGATATAGCAACAGGCCAGCCAATCAGATGCGGAGCGTTGACTGGTCAGAGAATGGGCGAGATGGAAAACTGGTCGCTGTTAAGTCATGGTGCCTTTGAAGTCCTGCAGGCTATGAGGGAGACTCAGACAGGGGATTACGAGAAGACCCGGAAGCTGTTCAAGAAAATTCTGCGTTCTCTTGGTATAGTCATGACTGAAAATGTTTCGGGACTCGATTTTGCTATTCGTGACAATAATGACGATTGGAATCTTGAGAAAAGGGGCTTACGTCAAGGTATGGGCAGCCTTATCCTCTACCCTGACATGCCATTAACAGGCCAGGCTGACTCTGTCTCAGATAGTGCCTTCCGTGCAATAATTGATATCGATATGACCTGCAAGGGCCAGGCAGAAATTTTACTCGCAAAGCTCAAGGAATTCTCTGAAGGCGAAGAAATCAAGAAATACAGCAAAAATTATATTTCAAGAGTCAACGATACTGTAAAAAAACTCGACTTCCTGATAAATGATCAATCATTCTTTAACGGTGACGGCAGCATTCACATTGAACCCGACATAATAAGCTACTCTGCGGATTTATCATCAGGCGTTCAAGAGGCTGGCTCAATAACTGTCACGAAGCATAAATTATTGAGGGATTTATTGCTTGAATTTTCCATTAACGGCTACGAACTTAACAGGGCGGAGGCTTTGATTAACTACAGGGACGGCCTCATTGATCTCTTATCGCACAAGACCGGACTGCCCAGATACTACATGTCAGGACGGCGTTATAATCATTCGGGACGTGCTGTCATTGTCCCAGAGCCTTCACTGAGACCTGATAGTGTTTATCTTCCTGCTGCAATGTTAATCGAGCTTCTTGACGGTTATGATGCTTCTTATGTAAGCATGATCCCGGCAGAATTAAAGGATACGCGAAGAATCTTCAATGACTTCTGTAACAGGAGAGCAGAGTCAGAGTACCTTGCGAAAAAACTTGACGACTTCCTGAATTCCTCTGAGGGTGAGTTATGGTGCTTCATGCTTCGTCAGCCCAGTCTTCACCGTCACAGTGTCATGGCCTTTCGAGTAAGGTGCTGGGCCTTCCCGGTGATTGGCATTGCCCCGTTTGCAATATCTGGATTTAATGCAGATTTTGACGGCGACACAATGGCAGTGTTTCTCCCGCCTTACGGTCACGCCCATGATCTAAGCAAGTTCTCGCTGATTAATAATCCCGGTCTCGTAGGTAATGGCACGCCAGCATTTGCAGCTTCTCTTGATTTAGCGTTGGGCTTCTGGACGATGACTCAAAAATCTCTGTCAGAACATATCGCAGGACTCTTGAAGGACTTTCAGGGTGAGCAATTAATTAATGAGCTTCAGAATCTCCAGATAGAAATAGCTCAATCTTCGACAGGAGCAGCGACCCTTACGCCCTATGAGTTCGAGCATTTATTATTGCAGGATAACGCATTACTCAAATCAGGAGCAAATGCCAGCATTGATTACGCTGACCAGATGACTAAATCAATCGGCGAAATAGAGGCAATGCAGGACTCTGACGGAGAAGTTACTGAGAAGAAAATTATATCCGGAAATTTCTGGCAGGGACTTAACGAAGAAGAATTATTCACGTATAGTTATCCGTCAAGATATTTTACGGCTCAGAAAAAACTTTCTGTTGCAGAAGCAGGTTACTTATCGAGACAGTTAGCCGAAAAACTTTTCGAGTGCACCATAAGCAAACACGACTGCGGAACTAAGCACGGCCTTGAAATCTCGTACTCACATAAAGACGACAGATTATTAATCAACGGCGCAGAATTTCCCTCACATGATTTTGCCCGCGTTTTATGGGGCAGGGTCTTACTCGGTGAAAGTCACTGCATGGCTTATGAAGATGTGAAGGCACTAATCGAAGAACTCAAGGCAGGCAGGAAAGTTATAATGCGTTCTCCTGTCTGCTGCAAAGAAAAAGAGTCAGGGCATGTATGCTCATTGTGTTACGGTGCTGATGTAGCGTTGAAGCCGTTTGACAGACCCGAAGCGGTTTACGTGAATTTTGCAGCGGGATTGACTGCAGCACAGGCAATAGCTGAACGGGGGACTCAGCTTCACGATGCAGCAAGTTCAGAAAGTCCCATAAAGTTATTGAGGCAGCTCATCATAAGCAGCAGAGAATCTCCGATTAAGAAGATTAATGCGATAATCGAAAACTTGCTCGGCAATAAAGAACTTCATCAATCACTGATACACTTTGAGGTAGCAGCAGCATATAAAGACTCAGGCACTGATAATTATCTCTCGAAATTTACGGGTGAGAGGCTTGCAAGAATCTTAATCAGGAAGCCAGGCGAGGGCTTTAACTTTCACGATGATTTAAGCACCCTGAAGAGCCGTTTATTATGGAAAGGAGGCAGAAATTGATGGCCGTCACAATAATCAGCCAGAAAGAAAAAATTCGCAACTTGCCTTTCAGTTTTATAGATGACCTGACTGATATGGCCGAACCTGAATTAACTCGAGATGACGTAATTGACTCGCCTGGTGAAGCAGATAATTTATCAGAATATGAAGACGAATATGATTATGATTCAGACTTAGAGGCAGAGTCAGAAAAATTTATTTCAAGTTATGGTGTAATCAGGATAAAACCCTTGTGGATACTTCATGAAGGGCAGCTGATATGGGCATCATCAAGGCACGGCTTCAAGCTGGCAGAGAAAGAATACTTCAGGCGGAGGCTTCAGACATTGCTTGACTTCCTTGCTGACGAGTTCCCCGGCAAAACTTCCGGTGATTTGCTGCTGAGTCTTCAGGGCTTCTTTGTCCGTGATAACGATGAAGGCAGTGACCCTACATACTGGCTTGAGACGTTGCGAAATTCGGGGATAATTTACGGTGAAGATAAAATGCTCCCGATTAAGAGTCTCAGAGCGGGCAAGGGGCAGGGCAAGGACAGCGCGTCTAAATCAGTAAGGCTTCCTGATAATCTCGAATATTTATGGCTTGAGCGCGAACTCTCGAAACCTGAGCACTATTCAGAAGAGCCGTTCTCGTGGAAGAACTGCAATAGCTGGCTGCCTTCAGGGATAAGGGACTTTTGCAGCAAGGTTAATGAGTTATGCGCAGGTTTTGAGACTGACACCGAAGACAAAAGAGTTCACGGATTAGGACTCAAACTGATAAAATTCGGCTATCAGGACTCGACATTGCAGAGAAAGAGGCTCAAGGACTGGGCCTTATGGTGGAACAGGAAGAATAGCGAATACTTTTATGGAGCTTAGATTTTACTGAAGGAGTAAAATGTTTGTGTCTCAGACTTTTTTTATTTTTATGGGAGTGATTGAGTAACATGAAGTTCACTAAGATGCACGGCTGCCAGAATGATTTTGTCGTGATTAATTGCTTTAGCGAGAATCTTGCAGGCTTAAACTTGAATGACCTTGCTGCTGGAATCTGCGACAGGCGCAACGGAGTAGGAGCTGACGGCCTAATCCTGATAAAGCGTTCAGACAAAGCTGATGCCTTCATGCAGATATTCAATGCTGACGGCTCAGAAGATACGATGTGCGGAAACGGAATCAGGTGCACCGCGAAATATATTTATGAACACGGGATAGTAAGCCCTGATAAAACACGTGCATTATCAATCGAAACACTTGCGGGCGTGAAAAAAATTGACTTAGAGCTTCGAGATTCAATAGTCAATAAAATTTGCGTCGATATGGGAGTGCCTGAACTTACCAGCGAACTTCCTGAAGCAATAAATATCCACGGTATGCAGCTAAAATTCATAGGCGTAGATACTGGGACTGCTCACTCAGTTTATTTCATTGAGGACAACTCTGAAATTCATGATATAAATTCTTGGCCTGACTCTGACTTCGCAAGGGAGGGCGTTTACTTTGAGCGTCATTCGAGGTTCCCTGAATATACGACTTCTGATTTTGTCGAAATTCTTTCTCCTGACGAAATAAACATGCGGGTTTACGAACGGGGCTGCGGTGAGACTATGGCCTGCGGTACAGGGTCAACTGCTTCGGTATTTGCGGGCTTTATTCTCGGCAAGCTGAACAACAACGTCCTCGTTCATTTACGCGGCGGAGATTTGAGTGTCAGAGTCGATGATGAGAAACGCTGCTTCATGACTGGTCCTGCTGTCGAAACTTTTTCCGGAGAATTTTATTATTACGCCCTGTGAGGACTCCATGCTTCACAAGGCCCTTATCTTTTACTCGTCTTGAGTGTCAGTCTTATCGATGAAGTCGCAAATACTTTCCAGATTCGGGTTAGTCCTGACTTCTGAACGGGCTACAAGATGACTCGCGGCAGGATTGCACAGCCATAAGAATATAATCACCAGCAATAATTTAAGCGAGACTATATTAAATCCCGAAAGAACCATCAAGCCGGACAGCACTAATAACGCCCCTAGGGTATCGCACTTTGCTGCAACGTGAATGCGGTTCAACATCGTGCTGAATCTGAATATCCCGACTGTAGCAATTCCCAGAACGAAGAGTCCTGACAAGATTAATAACGCTGCAATGATAACTTGAATCATGAATTCTGCACTCCTCCTGCTCCTGATTCTGATTCTGAGTCTAATTCCTTTTTCTCAAGCACTGAACGGGCAAGAACTACGACTGACAAGAAGCTGATTACTGCATAGATCAGGCAAATGTCGACCAGATAGCTTTGACCGATTATCAGGGACAAGACTGCGATTAACAAAATAATTTTCGTGCCGATTATATTTGCTGCGATTATCCTGTCAGAAAATCTCGGCCCCAGTGCTGCACGCATTAAGCAAAAAAATATAGTGATTGAGAGAAAAATGACGCTTCCCATTAGCAAATAATATTTCACTTGCTCGAAATCAGGCATGTAATTTATCCTCCATTCGTATTAATAATTTCTCAAACAGCGAATTATCAAGAGAGTCTGCAATTTCCCTGTTCAAGGCATGGACTAGAAGCTCACGGCCTTCAAGCGACACCGTTATAGTTCCCGGAGTCAGGGTGATTGAGTTTGCAAGAGCGGCCCTTGCTCCTTCTGTTTTAAGCGGAGTATTGAACTTTACAAGGCACGGCTCGACTTCAAGCTCAGGAGCCATGACAAGTTTTATGATTGCGAAGTTAGCTTTGATGATCTCGAACAACAATACGGCCAAGTAAATAATAACGTCCGGAAGAATCTTTACGAATTTCAGGAAGTTCTGCC
>JAFSQO010000343.1 GCA_017446645.1 Synergistaceae bacterium
AATGCTTGTGAATTAAATTAAAACGTAATCAACGGTATAATTTTCTCGCATTTTTCAAGTTTCGCAGGTCCCAGATAACGAGAGTCAAAGCCAACAGGTGACGCACTTAGCAGCCACACTTCACCGGATTCAAGTCTATAAGGCAGGGCAAAGGCACGCAGCTCATTTCCTAAATTGTCCCTTGATAGAAGAGCACTGTCCGGCATTACTACGCCGTTAACGCGAATGAGTCCGCCACTGTCAGAGTCAGGGTCATCACGCTCAATAAAATCACCGGGTAAACCTGCAACTGTCTTGATAAAAGGCATTGGGTCTCCTGCTGAATTTTTGGCAGGATACACGTCAGGTACCCAGTTAATTGAGCTAAAATGCTGGAACTCAACGATAACTATATCGCCTGAGACAATTTCCCCTCCGGTCTTCCCAGTCTTGAACCAGAGGCCGAGGGGTTCTGATATAGTGACGTTAATCGTGAACTTCCCAGTAGAAAGTGCGAGGGCAATCACTATCCAGAAAATTACAAGGAACAGCGCAAACTTTCGCATTTAACGGCCAAGTCTTTCATTCCAGATACGAGGGAAGACTATATCATGCTGGGCGAAAATCATGAATCGATAACCGGGTTTTATCAGTATCGTCGGCTGACGGTTTATGTTCTTCCTGATTACCTGAGTTAAGACATCTGCAATTGCTGTAGCTGTCCTCTCGCGCAAAATTGCTCCTACGCTCTTGTCGTTGTTGCTGAAGACGCTGCCCGAATTCGACGGTGAAGCTGCCTCAACTCCTGCACCGATTAATGCAACTAACAATGCCGAAGTAAGCATGACATTCCAGTGTCTATTAACTGTGCCTTTGAAGCCTGAGAAGCCTGATTGATCTGCTCCCTGCAAATTATCAAGTACAAGGCTTGAACCGTCAGGAAATATTAACCTGCTCCAGACTACGAGAACACGATTTTGACCTGTGCTAATCTGGTGGTCATATGTGCCGATTAACCGCGAGCCTCTGGGCACAAGCAAGTACCGCCCTGTTGCAGTGTCGTAAACGTTCTCAGAGACCTGAGCTATTATATTGCCAGGTAAATCAGAATTAATTCCCGAAATCAAGACGCAGGGAAATAAAGAGCCGGCCTTCAACTCTAAGGCACTGACAGGAAATGTTCGAGTATACTGCGAGTATTCTGCCGGTAATGACTGTTTCAAGAACGCTTCTTTTCTTGCCCAGCCGTTGGGGTCATTCTCTGCTGCATTTTGCTGCATAAGATTAGCCATAGCATCAGCATTAGCATCTACAGGCGTATTTATTGCAGGGTTAGCGGCAGTCGGGGCAGTGTTTTCACCTGTAACTTGCGGTTGAGCCTGAGCACTTGAGCCTGAGCCAGGAAAACCTGAGATACTTGACGGTGCCGAAGCTGCCTGAAGTCTCAATGCATGAGCCTGCTTCCTGAGTTCCGTAACGTTTCTTGCACGTGTCCTGCCTCGCGGTGTAGGGACATATACGGGTTGAACTCGGACAGGTGAGGGTGTTACTGTCTGCTCCGGTTCGGGTTCTGGTTCAGGTTCAGGTTCAAGTTGAGCCTGAGTCTGCTGGGGTTCCGGTGTCTGTGCTGCAGGCCGAGTAACAGGGGGAGGCAGCATCACTGAAGGCACAGCTGCAGGAGAGACTATATCGGTCGGTGCGGAACTGCTTCTGGTATTGCCGCCAAAGTTCTCGATTGCAAACGATACAAGCATGAATAACGCTCCGGATGCAATGAAGATAAATAAAGCTACCCGCTTCGTAGCTGATTTAGTGGTCTTCAGGCCGTCAGTGTTCGGTGCGAATTTTTCAAGGCTCTTATCTTCTGAGTTATCTGCCATCTTTCGTTCTCTCTCTTCTCATTCTGAGCTGCCTTAAACGCTCGTTTTCGCTGCTTTCCTTTATGTTGCTGTCGATTAATTTATCAGCACGCACTATAGCTACACGTCTTGAGCCTACTTTCATGTATGCCTTGTCGAAAAGCCTGTCAACGATGTAATAGCGTCCCTTGACCCTAAAATTCGTCAATGTCTCCTTCTTGGCCAGGACTATATAGAATGCAGGGGTCTCGCTGAAACGTGAGGGCATCCTGATATAAGTCTTCTCGCCGTCATCGAAAACTGCTTCAGGACTCCAGTCGACTTTTGCAGCGTTGATAATATTATATTTCGTGTACA
>JAFSQO010000344.1 GCA_017446645.1 Synergistaceae bacterium
AGGCTTCCATATACCGCCGCGTTCGCATAAGCCGTTCTCAAGAATGTACATCGTGCCCCCGCGCCAATCGCCATGTGCGTCCTTCTGCCTGTAATGAACCGCTAACGTAACTTCAGCGAACTTTGTACACATTCCGAAGAGAGCAGAAATCAGCATCCAGACCAGTGCGCCCGGTCCGGCAAGGTGAAGTGCTGTCGCTACACCTGCTACGTTGCCAGTTCCAACAGTCGCAGCTATAGCAGTAGTCATTGCAGCAAAAGATGAAACGGATTTATCATTCTCGCTTTCTTTTCTGAAACTGAAGACCTCTGCCATTGCTGAGAGAAAATATCGCAACTGGGGCAATCTTAGCAGAAGCGTCAGATAAACACCCGTACCTACTAGTAACGTAAGGCCGGGTATTCCCCATACGAAGTTATTTATGACTCTGTTAATTCTAATAATCGTTTCCATATAACTTTACAACTTGAGTATCTCCTAAAATTTCTATTATTCTCTCAGATAAGAAAGAATTTTTGAAGATAGTCAAGCATACGTTCACGCAAGAAAAACAACGTTTACGCAGAAATATTTTCAGGACTGGTAAGTATTAAGATATTTTGTCAATAAAACCCTCCGGCGATAAAACCAGAGGGAGAAAAATTCTCAAATTTAATTCTCAAATTCTCTTATGCTATGCTATGATTTTCTGGGCCTCGCTCTGAATCTGCTTCAGGTGTTCAGGACTCACGAAACTCTCAGCATACAGCTTGCAGATGTTCTCAGTTCCCGAAGGACGTGCAGCAAACCAGCCGTTCTCGGTCGTAACTTTCAAGCCTCCGATTGAGGCATTATTACCCGGTGCTTTCGTGAACTTTCCGGTAATCTTGTCGCCCGCTAACGTATCAGCCTTGATGTCATCAGGTGACAGTTTCCCTAATGCTGCCTTCTGCTCAGGTGTTGCCGGAGTGTCTATTCTCGCATAATAACTCGTGCCGTACTTGGCCGTGATTTCCTGATAGTGTTCAGCAGGGTTTTTGCCAGTTACTGCCGTAATCTCGCAAGCTAACAGGTCCATAATTATGCCGTCCTTGTCAGTAGTCCAGACTGAGCCGTCTTTGCAAAGGAATGACGCGCCTGCAGACTCTTCACCGCCAAAGCCCATTGAGCCGTCAAGTAAGCCCTCTACGAACCACTTGAAGCCTACGGGTACTTCGCATAATTTCTTGCCTATCCCTGCAGTTACACGGTCAATGATTGAGCTTGAGACTACAGTCTTGCCTACAGCTGCATCACTGCGCCAGCCGGTTCGGGACGTGAACAAATGCTGAACTGCTACAGCCAGATATGCATTAGGATTCATGAGACCCTGGGGAGTTACTATGCCGTGCCTGTCATAGTCCGTGTCATTGCCGAAAGCTATATCGTATAAGTCCTTGAGTTTAATTAAATTCGCCATAGCATACGGTGATGAACAGTCCATGCGAATCTTGCCGTCATGGTCAGGAGGCATAAATGAAAACGTAGGGTCTAAGTTGGGATTGACGACTTCGAGGTTCTTGATGCCGTAGACTTCCGAGATGGGCTGCCAGTAGTAAATCCCTGAGCCTCCCAAAGGATCCGCGCCGATCTTAAGCCCAGACTTTGCAATAGCTTCCATGTCTACGACTGTAGCGAGTGCCTTTACATAGGGCATTACGTAGTCTTCAAAGTGGACGTTATCGAGCTTGATGGCTTTCTCGAACGGGACGCGTTTGATTTTCTCAAGACCTGACTTGATTAACTCGTTGGCCCTGTTCTGAATCTTGCTGGTGATTTCGGGGCTTGCAGGTCCTCCAGACGGCGGATCGTACTTGATTCCTCCGTCAGTGGGAGGGTTGTGAGAAGGGGTGATGACCATTCCGTCAGCGGTTTTCTTGCCGGGGGTTCTGTTATGCTCAAGAATTGCCCGGGAGACTACAGGGGTGGGTGTAGGGGCAAATTTCTCCTGCAAGATGATTTCTACACCGTTGGCCGCTAAGACTTCGACACATGTCCTCATAGCAGGCTCAGAAAGGGCATGAGTATCTGCGCCGATATATAACGGTCCGGGTATCTTCTCGGCTGTTCTGTGCTCATAGACGGCTTGAGCGATTGCCATGATGTGGGCCTCGTTGAAGCTGTGAAGGGCAGAGCTTCCCCTGTGGCCTGAGGTCCCGAAAGCAACCTGCTGGGTCTTGTCGTCAGGGTTTGGCGCAAGGGTATAATAATCGCTGATTAATGAAGGAATGTTGACGATTTTCTTTTCCTGCATAAAATAATACCTCCGTTTTATATTTATATTTATGTCATTGGAATAGAAAAATTATACCCTAAATACCCCAGAATGTTACGCCTCTTTTTGTTCCCTGATAAAATTCTATGATATGCTGAATCTCAGGAATATATTCCGCCTTGTTCTCTATTGCCTCGTTGAGAGAATCCGTAAATCTTTTCTCTTTCCTGTAAAGCTCCCTGTAGAAGTGATAGATTTCCTGACGGGTCTTGCTTGTGAAGCCCTCACGCTCAAGGCCGACCTTGTTGAGTCCTGTTAATCTCAATGGCTCACCTGACGCAAGGGTATAATGAGGCACATCTTTTACTACCCTGTAAAGTCCGCCTATCATGCAGAACTCGCCTATCCTTACGAACTGGTGAACCCCTGCCATACCTCCGAATACTGTATGGCTTCCGACCTGGACGAAGCCTGACAAGCCGACTTTATTAGCAACTGTGACGTAATCCCCGACATGAACGTTATGGGCAAAGTGAACTCCGTCCATGATGAAACAGTTATCGCCGACTATAGTCTCGTTGCCTTCACCGGTTGCTCTGTTAATCGTAACGTTTTCGCGAATCAGGTTATTGCTGCCGATCCTGACGAAAGATTTCTCGCCTTTGAAGCCGTGATCCTGGGGTTCTCCGCCTATCGCAGTGTATTCGCAGATTGTGCAGTTCCCGCCTATTGAGACGTAATCATGAATGCTGACGAATGCCTTCAGCTCTGTGCCTGCGCCTATCTTGACCTGAGGCTCTATGACGCAAAACGGGCCAATTATTACGCCTTCGCCAAGTTCTGCCTTTGGTGAGACTATTGCACTTGGGTGAATCTTGACGCTCAATTCGCTCCCTCCTCATTCTCGTTTTCGTTTTTTTTCAGCGAACTCCCAAGAATGAACACGAATTCCCCTTCAGCAACGACTTTGTCATCAACGTAGCCGGTAACTCTTGCCTTGCCTGATGAGCCTCTGACCCTTGTTAATTCTGCCTTAGTAACGAGCCTGTCACCCGGCCTTACGGGTCTTCTGAATCTGGCATTGTCGACTCCTGCAAGAAACGCTATTTTGTCGAGGCCCTCTTTACCGAGCTTTAAGCCTACCAGAATCGACGCTACCTGCCCCATGCTTTCAAGTATCATGACACCGGGCATTACAGGGTCACCGGGGAAATGTCCCTGAAAGAAAGGCTCATTAATCGTAACGTTCTTATAACCCGTAACGTGAGAGTCATCATAGTCCGTTATGCGATCTACCATGAGGAACGGATAACGCTGCTTCAAAATCTTCATTACTTCGAGTATATCAAGTTCAGCCATTGAGAATTTTTTCTCCCTTCAAGTTTTGCAAGTTTTTAATCTTCTCTGCAAGTCTTAAGTGTAATTCATGACCTGCCCTTACTGCAATAATATGTGCATTAATTTTTTTACCCAGTGAGGCAAGGTCTCCGATTAAGTCTAATATTTTATGCCTGACGAATTCATTTGCAAATCTCAGGCCGCCCGAAGCCTTGATCTCATGTTCGCCGATTACTATTGCGTTGTCAAGAGTACCGCCGAGTGCCATACCGTGGGAACGCAGATACTCAATATCTGACTCATATGCGAAAGTCCTTGCCCGTGAAATTTCGCTAAGATAATTTTCAGGTGAGTGAGTATAGTCCATAATCTGACAGCCGATGTATTTATATTCGACTGAGTAAGTAACATGAAATTCATTGCAGGGGAAGGCAGCAACGAATCTATTTTTATTGCCGTAAATTATTATGGGTTGAGTTAGCTCAATGACGTTAGCATTTTCGGAGCCTTCACAGTGTTTCAGGATTTCAGAGCAGACTCTATCAGCACAACCGTCAAGAGCAGGCATTTCACCGCCCCTGACAGTCAGCTTGACTCCTGAAAATATATCGAGACCTGCAAGAGCCGACAAGACATGCTCACAAGTCATGATTTTCTCTGATTCAATTTCTGAGCCAAATATATAATCTGAGCCTCTGTTAGACCCGTTAGTCCTGAATTTGCTGATCGGCACATTATTCATAATAATTTCCGGTGAATCACAGGGTTCTATGATTAATTCGCACTCTTTGCCCGAATGAAGCCCTGCGCCCTTCAATATAATTGTCCCGTTAAGCCTCATGTTTTTGTTCCTGATTTTGCCCCAGCTGCTCCAGTTTTTTCTCAAGGAGCTTGAGCTTCTTCACGTATAAAGGCAAGTCAGCAGCAAGTACTAATGCCCGTTTTGCCTGATTGTGATTTCTCGCAGGGAAGCCTGACACAACAGAACCTGCGGGAATGTCATTAGTAACCCCTGTACGTCCTGCAATGAGAACACCCTCGCCGATCCTGACATGATCCGTTATTCCGGCCTGGACTGAAATAGTAACGTTGTCCTCGATTATGCTGCTGCCTGCTACCCCGGTCATCGAGCAGATTATGCAGTTCTTCCCAATCTGGACATTATGCCCGATCTGGACATGATTGTCTATCTTGGTACCTGAGTCAATAACCGTGTCAGTAAGAGTACCCCTGTCAATCGTGGTACATGCTCCGATTTCAACGTCATCATGAATAGTAACGCCGCCTGTCTGGGGGATTTTCACGACTATCCCGTTTTCGCGGACAAAGCCGAAGCCGTCACAGCCAACCACTGCACCTGAATGGATTAAGCAGTTTTTGCCGATTTTGACATTCGCAAGAAGCACTGCATTGGGTTCAATTACGCTGCCGGACTCTACAACGCAATTCTCGCCTATAAAAGCCAACGGGGCAATATACGAATCAGGTGAAATCTTCGCGCTCTCATGGACACAAGCATCAGGAGCAATTCCTGTTGGTCTCTTGCGGGGGTCAAGAATATCTAACAGTTTGGGCAATAAGGCCCTCGGTGAATCGCAAATTATACCGTCCCTGTCAGAGTCTTTCAGGACTTTTGAGTACGACACGATTGGAACATCAGGACTTAAGGTGTCAATTACGTGTTTGTCCCAGATGACGCATAAAGATTCCTTATCAGCATTATCAGGCGGCGAAACCCTCGTAATAATGCGGGTTCCGTTGCCTTTGACTGAAAGTGAAATTTTCTCGTCATTAAGTTTTTCTACAAGTGAAGCTAAAGTTATATGCATGATTTTTTCTCCTTTACAAGTGCCGTATTCCACGAAAAAGCCATGCCGCAAGGTTACTCAGCATGACTAATTCGATTTCAGGTTGTATATTTCTTGTTCATGAGGCTTGAATTTATGGCATGTCCAAAATCTGCTTGGCTAAAACATCTCGCCGAAACCGAAATGAGTCTTATTCTCGTCCTCACCGTGAGCATAGTCAACTCTAAGATTTCCAAACGGGGTTTTTACTCGAACACCTATGCCGTAGTCGTCGTGATAATTCTTCCAGTCCATTTTCTCGTCAGCGTTGCCTATGTCATAGAAGCCTACAAGTGTAACCATCTGGTTGACAGGGAAACGAATCTCGAAGTTGCCCAGATACATGTTGCTGCCCTCGAATGAACGCGAGTTATAGCCCCTTAACGTATTCATGCCGCCGAGTGAGTACCTTGCAAATGCCGGCAGATAGCTTTCTGTTGCAGAGCCGATTCTGAGTCTTGCTGCAAATAATAACGGATTCTCGTCGGACCAGTTGAAATCGTTATCCGCAAAGTTCTCAACGACTTTATTCAACGGCAGGTAGATTCTAGCCTGAGTCCAGTATTTCAGGTAATCATAATCACCGCCGAGTTTCACAGCCTGCTCTAAAAACGTATCCCAAACGAAGCCTTTAGAATATGGCGAATACTCATCGCGCCTGTCATAAGTAACTGCAAGCTCAACAGTCTGGTTATTGCCTTCCCATTTAGTCAGGTCATCGATATAGCCTGGTATTGCATTATGGACATCGCTGTACTCCGTGTGCTGATGTCTTAAGGTCAGGAACCAGCTCCAGCTATCCGAGAACTTCTTGCCGACACCGCCGAAGACCTGCCAGCTCTTTTCGTCAAAC
>JAFSQO010000345.1 GCA_017446645.1 Synergistaceae bacterium
CCTGCAAGAAATGATAACGAGTCAGAAATTGAGTCAGAGTTCTCTTTTCCTGCAGGAGAATTGACTTTTGAGGGCCAGCAGTTTCTTTTCCCTGAAGGCTTCACAGCTAAAGTTATTTCTCAGTGGCTTGAAGAGGCATTATTGCTTGTCTCGATAAGTATTTCAGCTGAATTGACGGCTCAGTGTGCACGCTGTCTGAAACCCGTTAATCTTGAAATATCTGAAAAATTGCTGTATCTTTATTATTCGCGCGGTTCAGAGTCACGTGAAGAATTTGGTGATTATATGCCCGTAGAGCTTGATTACTTTGCCCGTGTTCTTGACGTTATGCCTCAGATTCAGGAGAGCATTTACACGCTGCTGCCGACTAAAGTGTTGTGCAGTGAGAGCTGCAAAGGCTTATGTCCGAATTGCGGAGCTGACCTTAATGAAGGTAATTGCGAGTGCGTTAAAGAAGACGTTGATCCGAGATTGGAATCGTTGCGGAATTTCATAATTAAATAAAATAAATTACAGGGGGCAATCGTATGGTAAGCCAATAAATAACAATTATTACTGATAGCGCATAAAACTCAACAGGAATAAATTACAAAGAAAGGAGGACGATGCAAAAACATATTGACATTACATTTTCCTAAGGGTAACATATCTCGTGCGTCTGGGAGCGGTGTGAATCACGACATATATAGAGAGTTTAGCTTTTCTGGAAGCCTAAACTCTAAGGGGATTCGATGCCCCCGTAATGACTGCGGAGAACTATACAAACGATGCACTGAGCAATCAGAGTGTCGGGTTCTGTGAAACAGTAAGGAAAACATAAAAAATGTGAAGTATTATTATGTTTTTTGCATCGGTACTAAATGTTAAAGTTAAAGCAAAACACGATAATCCTTTTGATTATGATTATGGCTATGGCTGTAACGGCTTTCATGTCCGGGACTTCTTACGCAAAAGCAATAACGTCATTCTCACAGCTGAATGACCCTAAAATCACGATAGGCACTGACGGAGCAAGCCCCTTGCATTACATTGCCCTGAAAAATTTCCCGGACGCTGGATACATTTATTTCTGGGACTCTGTAAACGGATTTCTCGCACTTCAGACGGGTAAAATTGATGCCTATGTCCTCAGTGAAAGTGAGACAAAAACAGCTGTCAGGAACGGCCTTGAGAATATCAGGATTCTTCCGGGATACTTGGGTGACCCTGTACCAGTTGCGGCAGGAATTTCAAGGAAGTCAAAGATAAAGGATCTCAAGGGAAAATTTAATGCCTTCATTGCAGAGAACAAAGCTAACGGCACAATTGACGAGATTTTAAGGCGTTGGGTTGATGAAGGCGATACGAGAATACCTGATGATGTCAAGGCCAAAGTCCCTAAGAACTCAGATATTCATTTAACGGTCGGAACTACTGGAACTGTGATGCCTTTTTCTTACTTTATCGGCAACCAAATCAGCGGCGTCGATATTGAACTTGCTTACAGGTTCGCGGCTTATCTGGGTGCAGAACTTGAGTTCGTAGTCTATGATTTCAGCAGTGCCCTTACTGTCGCCTCGTCGGAGAACGTAGATATGGCCCTGTCAAGTCTGTTTGCTACTCCTGAACGTGAAGAGACAATGAATTTTTCTGATAATATTTATGACGTAAAGGCTGTAGTCATGGTGCTTGATGATGATGCTCTCAAGGTGAACAGCTTCAACGGCAAACGAATAGCAGTAGTTACTGGAAGCATTCATGATAAAATCGTGAGAGAGATTTTGCCTTCATCTGAAATTTTGAGCTTTGAGAACTTTGCAGACGCTATCGGAGCAGTGTTGACAGGAAAAGCAGCTGCCTTTGCCGAAGACGAAGAGATTCTCAGGCCATTAGTCCGGGAAAATGACAAATTCGCTTTTGCAGAAGGTTACCTGAAAACTTTTGAGTACGCACCTATCTTTGCAAAGACTGAACGAGGCAATGAATTACGCAGGGACTTCAACGAGTATCTTAAACGCATAAAATCAGACGGAACACTGCACCAAATAGAAGATATATGGCTCGGCGATGATGAGAGCAAAAAGATATTGCCTGATTATGAAGATTACCCGGACACTAACGGCTCTATAAGAATTGCAGTGAGCAACGAAAGTCCACCGTTTGATTACGTAAGCAACGGGAAACTCGCAGGCTATGAAGTAGACGTGATTTTGCGGTTTTGCAGAGAAAAAGGCTACAAACCGGAGTTTATGCCTGGAAGATTTAGCAGCGTAATCCCCTCTGTAGCGTCAAACAAGTGCGACATAGGCATGACAATTCTCACTATAACGCCTGAACGTGCCGAAAGCGTGAACTTCAGCGACCCTATATACACAGGAGGATCAAGGCTTCTCGTCCTGAAAACATACGATAATAAAGCAAATACTAACGGGGAATACAAGACTGTTGCAGAGTTAAACGGCCACCCAATAGGAGTCCAGACTGGCAATGATGAATGGGACAAAATGGTGAGGAAACTCATGCCTCAGTCAGAAATCGTGTATTACAATACGTTTGCGGACATCATGCAGGCCCTCTTCACTAACAAAATCGCGGCTTTTCTGGCGGATAAACCGGTTTATGAACTCATGGCAGCTGAAACGGGAAAACTTACAGCAATTAACGAAAAAATTGACGAAGCATTTGATATAGCCTTTGCATTCCCTAAGACTGAAGCAGGCAAAAAATTATGTGATGAACTCAGTGAGTAC
>JAFSQO010000346.1 GCA_017446645.1 Synergistaceae bacterium
CCATTACACTCTGGTAAGCATCTGCGGCCACTTTGATCCTTGGGTCAAAGTTTCCAGCTATATTCCGCCTGTGTTGTCCTGAACTTCAGGTATTTAAGGACATCGTCCCCCTTATCACCGAGCAATGAGATCTTCTCTGTCATTGAAGCAAGTCCGAATGTCGCAGATTTTGACTCTTCCTTGGCGCGACTGCTCAAATAAGAAATTCTCATACTGCCGGCTATGCCGTCAGCCATGTCCCCGAAACCGCTGAACGTGTAGTTAATCGGCTTCTCAGTCAAGTTGCCGTTAACGTCAACGTTGTCAACATGGTAGGGAAGCGCCTGAATGACTGCAACATAACTCTCGTCGTGTTCGTCTTGAGAGTGTTTAGGCTCACCGAGCATCAGCGACTCGTTCGCAAAGTCTGACGTAATCACTCCGCCTCTTCTTGCTGAGTTTGAGTTAGTATTTTCGTAGATTTTCTTCGTCTCTCCGAAATCTGTGAAGTCCCTGTTTGTTTTCAGCACCGGCGGAATGACGAACACTCTGCTAGCTTCAGAATTTACATGGCTTATTACGATGTCATCAGCGAGTTTCGCGTGTCCTTTTACGCCTGTGAGAGGCCCGGCGGTTATGCAGAAGTCTTCGGCTGTCTTGTAGTAGCTGCCATGCTCACCGATTTCGATGGCATATCCCAAAACACTCGTGTCAACAGTCGTGTCGACTATTCCGCCTTTGTTGCAGTGCTCGTTGCGAACCGGTTGTATTGAGCCAGGCTCGAAGCCCCAAAATTCAAGCCGTGGGTAAATTTTGGATTCTGAAGCTTAGGGTCGAAAAGACAAGTATAACAATCTCGTCCTGCCCGTCTCCGTTAAGGTCAGCCTTTGTAGCTTTGAGCGTCCCAAAAAAATCAGCGTAGGGTGTAAGGTAGGGTGTAAGCTCAGCACTGGTCCAGCTGTAGGAGTTTTTGTACTTTAAGACTTTGAGTGTTACCTTTCTCATGGCACTCTTGTGCAGCGCAGAGTGTACGTCGTCTATCCTCGTTACTGCCGCCGCTTCCTCCACTCCGTCGCCGTCAAAATCCCCGGCAAGGGCAACAAGTGATGACTGGCGCGGATAATCCACATCAATCCATTCAACAGGATCAGGAACAGGGTTTCTATAAATGGTGTCCCTCCCCGTCATCATTCCAGTAGACTCTAAAGTCTCTCCGTCCCTTGTGGTTATTTTGAAAACATAAGCGTAAACGCCATAGCTGTCATGCCAAACCAAGAGAACTTCATTCTTGTAGCCGTCGCCGTCAAAGTCTCCCGCGGCAACATCGACTCCCCTGAGTCCGGGGATTAGCTCAGATGCCTCAATACCGAAATATTGGTCTCCGCCTTTGATGGGAATATGATGACTGCTGAGACTGCCCGATTCATTCCTGTCAACACCTAGGAAGTAAAGATAGATCTTGCTTAGATTGCCTGACGAATTATAAGTTATGTTGCTGTTAGCTATAACGTAAATGTCTTTGTCCTCCATGCCCTTGATGGTCATGGCAGCGTTGCCCCACATACGGCGTTCGCCCCAGTACCACTGGGGGTCTTTCTCGTCGGGCGTAGTTATACTGGCAGCATCTTCTACGCCGTTGCTCTCGACTGTCTGGAATCCGGTTACGCTGTAATTGCTGCCGTCCAGTACAAGCCCGGAGTTAGTGTATACGACGTTGCGCCTCATTCCGAATCGTTTGGGAGAGATTGCGAGGTCCATCTTCTGAACGATATATGAAGTGGGACTTGCAGCCACTGCGCTTCTATGACGTTCATCGAGGTGCTGAGCATCGAGAATGTACTCTTTCTTCAGCGAGCCGTCTTTGCTGATTGTGAATACACGGGGCTGATAGACGATCTCAGATCCTTAAGGCGTTTACCCTTAATAGTTATGGGCTTGGCGAATGCTGGAAAGGAACTTAACACAGTGAAAAGTAACGAGCCTGCTACTAGCGGATTAAATTATAATTCTACGAAAAAAAAATTTTCAATATTCTCCGAGAATTTTTCAGCAAAAAAAGAATCCCCTGCTTGAAATTACAGGCAGGAGATTCCTTTTTTACACGCTACCTTCAAGGAGTTCTATTTGCGTCTTGCTTTCTTGAAAATTATAGCACCAGCGAAAATCATCATCGCTAGGCTTCCGGTTGCAGCTTCACAGCCACCGCTGGAACTTGATACGCCTTCTGCAACTTCACCAGAGCCGCCTGAATCGCCTGAGCCGTCAGAGCCGCCTGAACTAGAGCTTCCAGAGCTGACAAGTTCGGGGACGATAAGCTCGAAGCCTGTTC
>JAFSQO010000347.1 GCA_017446645.1 Synergistaceae bacterium
CCTTATCCACGTTAATTAGTCTCAATGCGGAGCTTGCTGCTTAGGCTGTAAAGTTCTGAGTTCTGACCGTATGGTGGAGAGGAAGTCCGGACGATTAAGAAATTCGGAAGCACGCGACTTTAGTCGTGTGAGGATTCACTGTAACAGGAATGATGAAGAATAGACATCTGGCGAAAGCTGTTCAGGAGCAGAAGTTAGCAGAATTCTATAGAATAATGCAATATAAATGCGAATGGCACGGAATAAAATTTATAACAGCAGACAGGTTTTATGCGTCGAGTAAAACATGTTCACACTGCGGAAGATAAGGCTTTCGGAAACAAGCGCAAATTTGCAGCTTAGGTAAATATAGGTAATGCAAAAAATTTTCCCCCTCGCTAAAGTCCCTCCCAAACAGACCGACAATGTAACCGGAAAGAGAAGAGCCCAAGCAACAACAGGGCAGCAAAGATTAAGCAAACCTTTTCGCGAAAGGATAGCAACAGTTTTAATTAGCAACACGCGCACGCCTGACAACAGGACATGCATTCGGACAAGTCATCAGGAAATGAGCGCGAGCATAACATAAACGATGATAAATCCGAATCAATCCCGTGAGAAGGCAAAGTTTCAACCCCTTTAGTCACGGATGATTAGAGGAAAATTTACAAACACATGGAGGTAATTTACAATGAGTATGATCATTAATCACAACATACCGGCGTTACAGACCTATAATATTGTGAACAATACGTCGAACGCCCTTCAGAAGTCAATTGCAAAACTTTCAAGCGGACTTCGCATCAACTCAGCAGCAGACGACGCAGCAGGACTCGCAATCTCCGAGAAAATGCGCGCTCAGGTCAGAGGACTCGACAGAGCAGTAGCCAACACTCAGGACGGCATCAGCTTAATCCAGACCGCAGAAGGCGCACTCAGCGAGACTCACTCAATCCTTCAGAGAATGCGTGAACTCTCAGTACAGGCCGCTAACGACACTCTTACTCAGCAGGACAGAAGCTACATTCAGGAAGAAATCGACCAGCTGAACGAAGAAGTTACACGTATCGGCAATACGACACAGTTCAACAAGAAGAAATTGCTCAACGGCGATGCAGCAGGACTCTGGAGTTCAAGCGACATGGATACAAAGGCCATCATCAACGGCGGACTCCGTGAAGTAGACCAGTTCGGTCAGAAAAAGTCAATCGAGGGCAACTACAAGATCCGCGTCAAGGCCGACCCCGGACAGGGCGAAGTCCAGAAGTCAGACATCATGACCATCAAGCACCCCAACGTTCTCACCGACAAGACAATCAACGCTCCGTTGGGCATTAAGGATGTAAAAGTTGACGGGATGGCGCCGGGCAGCTATTCGCTCTCAGCCACTGCCGCAACCGATGCCGTAACAGCAAGCTCACGGGCTACAGGAGCCTACGGCGTGGGAGGAGCTAAGTACGAGGTAACGGGTACATTGGCTAACACCGCCGCCACTAACGGTTTAGGCGCTGGCAATGGGCAGGTTGCCAAATACAATGTCACGCTGGGCGACAATAATTTGGGTACTATAACTGTAACTCAGTCCGGGAATACAGCACCCACAGAAGGAAGTATAGCCGCATACCTCTTCGGTTCTGAGAATACGAATGCCACTGTAAGCGGCCGTGATGAAGTTCTTGCAGCTGCTCGTGACTTGGGAGTAGAGATCAGCGGAGACGGGGCTGCTGTTACGCTGACGAAGTACGGCGACGGGAATTTCGGAGATTTTAACATTACGCTTGTTTCGAGTGACAACACTAATGCAGCTGCTGCCGTAGGTAAAGCGATCTTCACAACCACTGGCAAGCCGAACAGCTCCACCACAACATCAGCAGGTAATGCTGCCACTTCAGCAGCTGTCGCAACTGCTGCTGCCGCAACTGCTGACACGGCTACAGTCATCAATCCGGTCTTCAACATCAATGCGGGAGCTATCACCAAGAACGCCAGCGTGCTGTTTGAGGTTACAGGGATGGATTCGCTGAACAAGACGGTAACACTGAAGGCAACTGCAACGCTGATGGACGCGAACGGCAACAATTCGACAGCAACCCAGGACGACATTGTTCTCACACAGGGATCAGCAGGAGTATTACTCAACGAACTGTTCGATATGACGGAAGACACCACCGCAGCAAACAATCCATCAATCGCGCTTAATACCGGCAAGTTCGTGGCACTCTCGAAGGACAGCAAGTTTGTCGTCAACTTCAGTGCTTCCGCTACTGCTGCCGCTGCTATTGCACCCGCTACTACTGCTACGCCCGATAACCTCACCTTCAGCCTCAGCGGCACGATTGATGAGGGCTGGGAGGACAGCTGGGACAGCGGAGTGTTTGCGAACAATAAGCCGACCTATGTATTGAACGGCAGGAAACTGGCAGACACCGAGATCAATTTCAAGAACTATATCCTGAATGAGAAGACCGGTACAGTTACACAGGGTACGGTAACAGTTGTTACTGATGACAAGTTCTCTACGAACACAGGCAACGGCGGCAAGCTCACAGCTGCAACGCTTCCCGCGGCAGGCACATCGCTTACTTCCTTCAAGAACACCTACATCGGCAAGACGGCGACGGGAGACGTGAAACTGCGCGACCTCGACAAGTTCTGGAACTCAGAGGGCGTAATGATGCTCGATGACGCGAAGAAGCTCACACTCAATCAGGGCGACGGCAAGACGGCGGACATCATGCTTTACGCGAATGACACGCTCGATGAAGTTGCGACGAAGATCAACAACGCGATCGCTACAGGGCTGGGACAGTCGCAGTACGTTGACGATGCTACGAAGTTCGCTACGTTTGTGTCAAGCGGAACTCCTCTTACATCTGAGGCGGTGCCCGGGACATTCGTAATCCGCTCGGTAGTTCCCGGGGCGCAGGGCGAGATAACATTCTCCGGCGATCAGGGAATCATTGACGCGTTCTCGCTGAACACGATTCAGGACTCGAAAGAGACGACATACACGGTTGACGTTCTTGACGAGCATAGCGGGAAGGTCATAGCTCAGGGCGTAAAGACGACCGGCAACGTGCTTCACGGAGTGATTCACGAGAACGTAGACGTAGAGTTCGGCGCGCTGAAGGGCGTTGATGCAAGCTGGAGTAGCTCGCTCAACAAGTACACGTACACTTCAACGCAGACGGAGTCAACGCTTCACCTTGCAGATAACACTACAGTCCTTCAGATTGGAGCCAACGAGGGCGAAGATCTCGGAATGAACATCGGCGACATGAGAAGCCACGCACTCGGACTTGACGGCGTAAACGTCATGAGCCACGACAGAGCAGCACGCTCAATCACGATCATTGACAACGCAATTGATAAGGTCTCAACTCAGAGGGCAAATCTCGGAGCTTACCAGAACAGATTAGAGTACACGGCAAGCAACCTGACGACAGCCAGCGAGAACCTGACCAGTGCAGAGTCCAGAATCAGAGATACGGACATGGCGAAGGAAATGATGAACTTCACGAAGCTGAACATTATGCTTCAGGCTGGTAACTCAATGCTCGCGCAGGCAAACCAGCAGCCTCAGAACGTCCTTAGCTTAATTCGTTAATTAGCTCTAGGCTCTAGTTTCAAGTCAGTATTTATATTTATTACGCAAGAATATTTACGGGGGAAGGAGGGCAGCCTCCAACCCCTTTTTTAATATCGCGTAACAGCTGGCTCGGAAGCAGGTGCTCGGCTCATGAAATTAGGAGATATTCCTTCAGGAGCGTTTATTCAGCAGTCATCAGCACCGGAGTCAGTGCGCAAAGTTACCAGAACCGTAACAAAGAAAGTAACAATCGGCAGCACTTCAGGGGACGAAGCGTTAAGCTCAGCTCAGAAAGAGAGTCAGAAACTCGCAGACAAGAAGCAGATCGAGACCAAGAGACAGGAGCATGAAGCACGTTCCGAACAGCGGGCCGAGAAGGTAAAGAGCGCAATACTTGACGAAGCTTCGGCAATGCGTCATCTCAAGTATGAAGTCATCGAAGAAGCTGAACTGGTGCAGGTGAGCGTAGTAAACAATTCTGACGGTGCGATAATCCGCAAGTTTCCGCCGGACAAGGTAGTTAACATAGCAGTTAAGATTCGGGAGAAGAAGCGTAGAACCCGCAAAACTCTTGACTTGAAAGCATAAATTTTCTTAGTGGGTAGTGCTAAACACTAAACACTGCTCACTATTTTATTTATAGATATTTTATAAGATTAAGGACGGTGAGAATTAAGCAATGTCATTTATTATGAATCACGATTTAACTTCAATGCTTGGGCAACGGTTTTATCAAAGAAATTCACTCGCTATGAGACGTTCACTTCAGAAACTATCAAGCGGAATGAGACTCACAATTGCAGACGTTGACAACACAGCTAACCTTGCAATCAGCGAGACAATGAGAAGCCGTATAGCCAGCATGGAGAAGGCCTCGCAAAATACTCAAGACGGAATAAGCCTCATTCAGACAGCACTAACTGCAATGGACCAGACCCAGAGCATGATGAACAGAATGCGCGAGTTGACCGTTCAAGCCTCAAATGACATTTTGACCCAGCAGGACAGAAGCTATATTCAAGTCGAGATAAACGAGTTACGCCAAGAAATTACACGCCTCGCAAAGACTACACAGTTTAACCGCAAAAAAATTCTCAGCGGAGATAATGCAGTCCTCTGGAGCACGAATAATACTAACGTCAAAGCTATTGTCAACGGCGGAATACGTTCTCTTGACCAGTTCGGACAGAAATACGCAGTCGACGGAAATTATAATATCAACGTCAAGGCTAAAGAAGGCAAGGCTCAGGTTCAGAAGTCAAATATCATGACTATAAAACATGATGACGTAATCACAGGCAAGACTATTAACACTCAAGCAGGAGTCAAAGCTGTTGAATCAGAAAATCTTTTCGCAGGTCATTATAACTTGACACTTGAGGACGCTTCGACACCTCAGGCAGCACAGATAACGAGCTCTTACGGAATGGGTGATAACGCTTTCAGTGTGAGTGCGCTTTCAGGAGTTCAGGACAACGCAAGCATATTATTTGAAGTCAATCACATAGACACTAACGAAAAATGCGTAACCCTCAAAGCTTCAGCCAGTACGTTAAGCCAATCCGGACAAAGTTCAAGTTCTCTGCTCGGCGACAATATATTATTATTTGAAGGAGATAGAGTTAATCTAGGCTCGGTCAGCGTATCTCTAAGAGATATTAACTCACTCGAGAAGGGCGCAAAGTTCGTTGTCAATGTCAGTGCTCAAAGTTCGGATGCTGCTAATTCAGTCGGAGTTAATCTCGAAACAGATAATTTTAATCCCGGAACAAGTGCTCATTTCGTCTTGAATAACGATATAACTGACTCAGAGATCAAATTCAACAGCTATTACGTTGACTCTAAAACGGGTACAGCGTCTCAAGGCAGAGTCATAATGACTACTAACGAAAATTTCACGAGTGCTTCAGACGGGACTATGTTAGCTTCGTTTGACGTTACTCACGTTGAAGAGCGTGCAAAGGGTGATACAAGACTTCGCGACATCGATAGATTCTGGAACACTGAGGGCGAATTCATGCTCAAGGAACCTAAGGAGATAACTCTTACTCAAGGGGACGGCACTCAGGCAAAGATTATGCTATACGGTGAAGATACGCTAAATGACGTTGCCCACAAACTCAATAACGCAATTGCAATGAGTCTGGGTCAAGGCAAATATGTAGATGACGCAAATAATTTCGTAACTTTCACAGAGAATAATAAAGACATTGGACTTGACTCAGTCGCAGGGACTCTCGTAATGCGCTCAGTCATAACAGGCAAGAAGGGTGAAATTGTCCTTTCAGGCAACGAGGACTTAATGAAGGCTTTCGGACTCAACAATATTCAGGAATCACGCGAGACAGATTATATTCTCACTATAAAAGATATGCACGACGGCTCAGTTATTGCTCAGGACGTTAAAGCTGAAGGCAACATAGTATCAGGACTCATTCACAGAAATATAGATATAGAACTCGATCCTATGATGGGACTTAATGCCAAATGGGACGATACAAAAGGCAATTTTGCATTAACCAGCACTACAGGAAATAACGGAGCTGACGTAACATTACATCTTTCCGACAACTCAAGCATTTTTCAGACAGGTGCAGGCGAGGGCGAGGACGTTATATTAAGCATAGGCGATATGAGTTCTCACGCTCTGGGACTCGATAAAGTCAACGTCATGACTCAGGATTTAGCAGCATACTCAATCGGAGTAATCGATCAGGCTATAGATCATGTCTCTATGCAGATGGCTAATCTAGGCGGAGCTGAAAACAGACTCGAACATCATATGCAGCAGCTTACTAAAGATATAGAAGCAATCACTGACGCAAATTCACATATCAGAGATACTGACTACGCAAAAGAGATTCTAGAGTTCGCTAAAATGCAAATAGTTACGTCAACAAGTTCTGCAATGCTTGCTCAGTCAAATCAAATGCAGCAGTCAAGTATTCTTGGCCTGGTCAGGTGATGTTCTAATGGCATTCGGACAAGAATTCATTACAGGACTCGCAGGGGCGTTGAGAAAGTTGATGCCTTTGCGAGTTAATCGTATTGAGGGCGGTGAATCTTGGATTGCGTTCAAGACTTCCGGTGAGAAATATTTGTTGTTCTCGTGGACTTCAGGAGCTTCGGGCTTATGCTTTGCTTCTCAGGGTGAAATTAATGCTCTTCGCGAAAACTCTTCAGGACGTTCACCGATGGCAGAGGCTCTCAAGAGTCGACTCTCACACGGCGGAGAAATTTACGATGTCAGACAGCTTAACAACGACAGAATATTAGAGTTCACAGCAAGAAGGCGCGTATCAGCAGGAGTCAGCGTTAATTATTATATCGTTATCGAAATCACCGAACCTGTTGCAAATTTCTTAATTCTTGACGAGTCTCACAAAATTGACGAGGCAGCAAGACATTCAACACCTGACGTAAACAGATTCAGAACTATATTACCAGGACATGTTTATAATACCCCTCCTGCGTTTGAAGGCATTGATATTCGCGATATAAAGACTCTCAAGTTTGAAGACGTAAATAATATTAAGGGAATCGGCAGACCGTTAGCGAGACTCATTCAAGCTCATTGGGAAGAACGCGCTCCGGAGTCTTGGCTGTCGGGTTTAACAAAACTTCTTGATGAGAATATTATTGATGTCCCCTGCAAATTAATCACGAAAAATAATTACTTGACTAGATTAGACTTCAATCTTGATGGAGTCTTAGAACTTGGCAGCGAGATATTAACTGCTTCACGACATGGAGTCTTAATCCCATTATTAAACAGGGGACGCGAGAAAATTTTACATGAGATAGACGCTAAGATTAAACGTGTAATAAAATCACGCGAGAGACACAGAGACGGACTCTTAAAGCAGCTCAAGGAATGCCAGGAGTCAGAGATATTCAGGAAGAAGGGCGAGGCAATACTAGCTCACATCTACGAGATTCCCAAGAGAGCAGAGAATATTACACTAACCGACTGGGAAGGCAACGAGTTAGCAATTGCTCTTGACCCGGAATTAACTCCCTCACGAAATGCAGAGAAGTACTTCAAACGTTATAGAAAGGCTAAAGGCAATCCTGACGAGATTAACGCAAATCTTGAGTCAATCAAAGCAGCTATTAGAGAACTCAACGAACAGCACGCCCTGTTAGAGTCAATCAATGACCCTGAAAACTTTGCTCAATCCGTGAAAGACTTGAATGAATGGCTCAACCCTGAACAGAAAAATTATTCACAGCGACGCAAGAAGGCTTCACAAGAGAAAACTCCTTCACACTTGAATATTAATTACGAGGGCGCAAATATTCTTGTCGGACTATCAGCTAAAGGCAACAGACACGTTACATTCAAGCTCGCAAGACCTGAAGATATTTGGCTGCATGTTCACGAAATGCCCGGAGCTCACGTGATTATTAAAGGCTTCAAACGTTCTGAACTCGAAAATGATAAACGCGATGTTTTAGAGTACGCTGCTTCACTCGCTGCTTTGCACTCTTCGGGCAAGAATTCCGCTTCCGTTCCAATCGACTACACCGAACGCAAATATATTAGATCTGTGCCGGGTACTATAGCTCTTGTTACGTATACAAATCCGGGTACGCTTAGGGTTTCGCCTTTAACACAAGCAAACTGATTTCAGAAGGGTCAAATATTCTGCAAGCGAATCCGTTCCATTGAGAAGTTCCGGGACTCACAAAGAGCTTCATGTTATTGACTTCATACCAGCCCCGGACAAATCCCCGATTAAATTTTTTCACAAGCGAGTAAATTATAGGCATCTGTCCCCCGTGAGTGTGTCCTGACAACTGCAAGGCTATATTATACTGCGAGTTCTCTCTTGCCTCTGAAGGTCTGTGATCCATTAATATAACCGGCGCGTTTTCCGGAATGTCCTTCACTGCAAGCGATGTGTTATGCTCGTCTCCTGTCTGGTCTGGGACTCCTGCGACGATTAATTGCGAGTCACCTGATGTAATTATAAAGTGTTCGTTGTTGAGCATCGTTATATTAAGTCTCTTGAATTCTTTCTGCCAGCCCTCAAAGTCAAAATAATATTCATGATTGCCCGTTGTTCCGTATACCCCGAACTTTGCGCGTAAATCTTTCAGAGGCTCCAAATCTGCGCGTCTCGTTGCAACCTGACCGTCAACGAAATCACCGGGCATTAATATTAAGTCCGGGTTCAAAGCGTTAGTCCTCGTAACAAGTTCCTGCACAAATTCTCTATTAGTCAAAGTGTCCGCATGAATGTCTACAAGCATTGCTATTCTGAAATTATCGAACTCACGGCCAAGATTATTAATTACTACTTCATGAGTCTTAATCTGAGGCTGCTTCAGTGCTTCATAAGTTCCGTAAAGAGTCGCACATAACGCAATCGAGAATACAAATAACGCAGCGTAATAATTAGGGAACGGCTTACGTAAAATTAATCTGCAAAATACTTGAATGCAATCTTTTATTAACAGTAAGAATACTGCAACGATTATAAAGTTAAATATCGCTGTGAACGTCAGAGTTAAATAATATGGCAGCTCGTACATGTCAAAGCCTGAAGGTGTCCTGTGAAGCAGAAATATTTTCGCAAGTCCCGAAAGCAATATCAACGAGGCAAAAATTTTCGCAGTGAGTGATATTCTCAGAGGCAGAAGCATAGTCAGAATTTCATACGTGCAGACTAACAAAGGAAGTGCAACAAAAGGGTTAAACATGAAATAAAATTATCGCTCCGTTCTATAAAGAATATAACAAACAGGGAACACAGCTGCTCCCCGTTATCTTATATTGTAAGTTAATTCATTGCCTCCGATATTGATAATCATTCTCAGGGGCGACTCCTTGTCCTCGACGACGTGATTCGGGAGGGTACAGCCAAAAGCGTAATGACCTTTATACATCGGGCTTATTGTCATTTCATCAGCAGGACTTAAGCACACCGGCCAGCCTATAACGCCTGCGTCCTTAATCTTTGTGTATACTTCTGATTTACTGTAGTCATAGTTGAACTGTCTGACCCAGCCTGTAAATTCATATTCATCATCGTAAATAACTTTTATGCTGATTTCCTTCATGAAGTTTACGCCGACCTTCTGGAGATTCATAACGTCAGCTTTGAGCCATGCAAACTCCGATTCTTGTCCACTTAATATAAACTCACAATCATGATGGGAATCATGAAATTTTTTACTATTAAAAACAATGTTGTTACCCCATACAGATACTTTTCCATTTGCTTTACCATCGAACCATTGAGCATACATATCAACGAACTTGAAGCCCAGCAGCCTCACAGAAGCATAGCCCTTAATCTTGTAATCTTTGTTGAACGTAACATTATCGAAAGTCATATTGTCAGCATAAGCACACGAACATAAAACAACACTGACAAGCACCAATAAAGCCGCAAAAAATTTTCTCATTCTTATCATGATAATAATAAATCCTCCCTGAATAAATATAATTACTGCGCGTTAA
>JAFSQO010000038.1 GCA_017446645.1 Synergistaceae bacterium
CCTGCAGGTACAGGCAAGAGTCATCGTGCGACCCATGTAGCTCGGCAAAACGGGACCGATATTATTATAGATGACGGTTTATTAATCTCACGAGGCAGAATTTTAGCGGGCAGGAGTGCCAAATCTGAAATTAACAGGTTAAGGGCAATCAAGCGCGCCATATTCGAGTACCCTGAACACAGAGACGAAGTCAAGAATTATCTTGCGAATAATCCCCCCAAGAAGTTAATGATTCTTGCAACGTCTGAAGGCATGATAAATAAAATCACGTCAAGGCTTGGGCTTAATAATCCGTCAACGATAATAAATATTTCGGATATTTCGACCCCTGAAGAAATGGAAGCAGCACTCAGGGAACGTCATGACAAGAAACAGCACGTTGTACCGGTTGCAAAGGCCCAGATAGAGCACAACTTCGGCGGTAAATTAGTCAGCCAAATTCGGGCATTCTTCACCAAAGGCCGAGACAAGGACGAGTCCAGCAACACTATTGTAAAGCCTTTATTCAGCTTCAACGGGAAAGTTACGATTGGAACTGAAGCAATATTGGCGATGTGCAGGAAATTACTGGAGCTTCGCAATCACGTCAAGAAGATTCGCAGCATAGAATTCGAGACTGACGATGACAAGATAGAGATTGACATAGAGATCGACTTGACACTTGCCAATCACAGTGCTCTTTCTATCGCAAGAACCCTGCAGCGCAAAATCCGAATGGGACTGAGCTACTTTACTGGAATGGACGTAAGACAAGTAAACATCAAAGTCAACGAAATTTTTTTATAATCATGAGCATAGAAATAAATTCAGCGTGGGATTTACTCAAGAGTCAAATAGAATCATGCAGAAAATGCGATCTCTGTGAAACGAGAACGAATGTAGTTATTGGCGAAGGTCCTACCGAAAACTGCAAGTGCGTAATAATCGGCGAGGCCCCTGGTGAAGACGAAGATTTATCAGGCCATCCATTCGTAGGCAGGGCAGGACAGTTATTAACGAAAATCCTTGAGAACGGCGGAGGCATTAAGAGAGATTCTCTATACGTAACAAATGCTGTTAAGTGCAGACCCCCAGGCAATAAAGACCCTAATACCGGGCAGCTGACTGCATGTAGTGATTTTCTTGAGGCTCAGTTATTATTATTGCAGCCTTCTGTAATCGTAACGCTCGGCAATATTTCCACTAAGTGGCTGTTGAAGACAAGCGCAGGCATAACTTCTATCAGGGGTCAGTGGCAGAAATGGCGAAAGATAGATTTGCTGCCCATGTTTCACCCTAGTTATTTGCTCAGACAGACTGGTGACGCTGAACGAAAGGCCAAGCAATTGACATGGAATGATGTGAAATCCCTCAAGGCAAAACTTGATGAATTAAACAATAAGGAGTGAAAGAAAATTTTGGCAGACGAAAAGAAAATCCCGACTCACCTTGCTATAATTCTTGACGGCAATGGACGCTGGGCCAAGAAGAGAAATTTACCCAGATTAATGGGACATCGTGCAGGCATAAAAAATCTGGAAAACATGGTGAGACTCGTTAAACGTGAAGGCATCCGCTATTTCTCGGTGTATGCTTTCTCAACTGAAAACTGGAATCGTCCTAAACTTGAAGTTGCAGGATTAATGAGTTTCTTTAGGTTTTACATTCGCAGGAAAATCAAAGAGATAAAATCCGAAGGTGCCCGAATGAGATTTTGCGGACGTAAAGACAGGCTTCCCGACGATATTTTGGAGCTTATGAACTGGGCCGAAGATTACACGAAGGACGAGAAGATTATGGACTTTATCCTTTGCGTCAATTATGGAGGACGAGCAGAGATTCTTGATGCAGTGAACAAATTAATTGCTGAGAATCCTGACAGAAAGACTCCGGTTACGGAAGAGGAACTTCGCAGCTGCCTTTATTTGCCGGACGTTCCTGACCCTGACTTGATAATCAGGACAAGCGGTGAATTGAGACTCAGCAACTTCTGGCTCTGGGAGAGTGCCTACAGCGAGTATTATTTCACGGATGTACATTGGCCGGACTTTGACGAGGCAGAATTAATGCGGGCACTTGAAAACTATGCAGGGAGGGAAAGGCGTTATGGCGGGCTTAAAAGCTGACAATGAATTGAGACTGCGGACATTCAGCAGCGTAATAATTCTTCTCATTATAATAGGCAGTATTCACGCAGGAGGTTTAATCTGGAAGGTAGTTGCTTCTTTGATAGCTGTTATCTCTCTTGCAGAATATTATAATTTAATCGGACGTATTGAAGGCAGGAGACTTTCGCCGGGAATTGGCTATATCTTCTCACTGATATTCTTGATTGCAGCTACCAGAGAATACCCTCAGCCGATAATCTTAGCGATGATCTTGACGTTGTGCGTGTTCTCTACGTTAGTGATTGAAATTTTCAGGAAGCAAATGAGTCGTGGAGCAGCCAGTTATGCAATTATCAACACAGGCGGAGTAATTTCCGGAGTGCTTTATATCGCCCTTCCCTGGACCTGCATGATTATGCTTCGTGAGTACATGCTTGGCCGTGAGATTTTATTCACGTTATTCATGTGCACCTGGGGCTGTGATGTTGCGGCATATATCGGGGGCAAATTATTCGGGACAACAAAATTGTGCGTCCATGTCAGTCA
>JAFSQO010000348.1 GCA_017446645.1 Synergistaceae bacterium
CAATATAGTCTTTAACGGTGAAGCCCCTGAAATTTTCGAGGCTTCTTCGAGTGAAGGGTCCATTTTTTCCATAGCACGCGATATAGTGATAAACGCATAAGGATAATAAAAAGTCGTCAACACCCAGACAAGTCCGCCTAATGTGTAGATGTTGAAGGGGTTTTCACTGAGACCAAATAAATTCGCCAGCCACACGTTGAGCGTCCCTACTCTGGGATTCAGGAGCCTCAGCCAGGCCATAGCCCCAACATAAGGCGGAACCATGTAGGTCATCACGAATAGGGTCCTGAAGAACTGTTTGCCGTATAAATCCGTCCGTCCTACAAGCCACGCTAAAGGAAATGCAATCATAAGCCCGAAAACCATCGCAAGCCCTGCTGTCACTAAAGTATTCCGTAAGGCATTCCAGTTTAAGGCGTAAGTGTAAATTCTCCTGAAAGCCTCAAGGGTGAAGCCAGACTCGCCTGTGAATGACCTGAAAATTAAGTAACACATTGGGAAAACGTTGAACACCAGCAGAAATAACACGATTAAGCTGATTAATAACGTCTTAAAGCTGAGAAAATTTTTTACCTGCATAAACAACCTCCGAGTAAATAATTTATTAAATTATATTCGACAGAGTCAAAACTTGTTGTATAATACACGAAAATTAGATTCACATTTAAGTTTTAACAAAACAGCAATCCCCTCATGAGAGAAAATATTATTGAGAAAGGAAACTTCATTAAATAAAATGTTCAGGAACATGAAAGCAAAAGCAAAAACGCTGATACTCGTGCTGGTCTTGACTTTGTGCGTAACCTCAATCGCAGGGGCAGCATCTAAGTCCAAGAAGGAAAAAGCAGCCAAGCCCAAGAAGGAACCAGAACCCGCAGCAATCCGTGCCTGGTCTCACGAAACGACAGAGAAATCAGACGACGGCTCACAGACAATAAAGCTCAGGGCTACTTATTACTCAAATGAGTATGTCGAACAGTTAATAGCAAGCGAGGCCGAGAAAAATCTCTGGACCAAAGACGAAATGGAAAATTACAAGTACACCCTCCTCAAAAATCTAAATCTCGGTGAGACAATTCCCTTTCACATATACATACAGATTCAGGGAATGCCAATGTACCCCGGACAGTTCGACAAGCACATAACCATGATGGTGCGAGGCAAGAAATACAGCCCTGTAGACTATGACAGGAGGCTCAACTTCAAGATTTTGGGCGAGCGCGATGGCATAGTGTATTTTCCAAGATATGACGAGAAAACAGGCAAGCCAATTCTCGAAGGCGCAAAGGACGTAAGAATAATCTTCGACAAGTCAATCAGCTTTGCACTCACCGGAAGAGCCAATGATGTATTATGGGTCTGGGATTTAGGCCGCGACAGGGGCAGCATAACAGGAGGCAGAGCAGCAGACAGACTCGAAATCGACAGGCTCCAGAAGAGAACTGACAAACTTGCCGATGAACGCAGGAAACTCCAGCAGCAAATGGACGCCCTGAATAAAGAATACTCGGAAATAAATGCAAGAATAGACGAATTGCAGTCTAAATAGTTAAAATATGCAGGCAACAGGCATTAAGCATTAAGCATAAAGAAAGGAAGTTGTTTTGTAACATGGACAAGATGGACCGTATCGCTGTACTTACCAGCGGGGGAGACTCTCCGGGAATGAACGCCGCAGTCAGAGCAGTAGCCCGCACATGTATGTTCAATGATAAAGAGTGCATCGGCGTAATGAGAGGCTACGAGGGTCTCATAGAAGGCGACTTTATTCCCCTTGACCGTGCAGCAGTCGGGGGCATAATCCACAAGGGCGGAACTATCCTCAAGACAGCACGCAGCGAACGCTTCAAGACCCCAGAAGGACGCGAGGAAGCTCTGGCCCAAATGAAGAAGGCAGGAATTGACGGCCTTGTAGTTATCGGCGGTGATGGCTCGTTTCACGGAGCTAAAGCACTTCACGATCTGGGCTTCCCCACAATGGGAATTCCCGGAACTATCGACAACGACATAACCGGAACTGACGAGACTATAGGCTTTGACACAGCCGTAAATACAGCACTCGAAGCAATCATGAAACTCAGAGATACAGCCTCAAGCCACCAGAGATTATTTATCGTTGAGGTCATGGGACGCAACGCAGGTTTCTTAGCCCTCGAAGTTGCCGTAGCTACAGGCGCAGAGTACGCGGTTGTGCCGGAATTGCCGCTAAGTATTGGCAACCTCACAAAGCTATTGCGAAATTCATACGACGAACACAAAAGCCATACCCTGATAATCCTCGCTGAAGGTGTCATGACAGCAGCCGAAATGCGCGAAAAACTTCAGGACTCCGGCGGATATGACGCACGTGTTACAGTTCTGGGCTATATCCAGAGAGGCGGTCACCCTACTTCGTTCGATGTCGTATTAGCAACTCGAATGGGAGCCTTCGCCACTGAAAACTTAATGATAGGCAAGAGCGGCATGATGGTCGGCAACATAAATCACAAGCTCGTCCTCAGTCCCCTTGAGAGAGCCTGGAGCGAACATAAATCACTTAGCCCGGAGATGTTGAGCTTAATCAACAAAATGAACTAGTTAAATTAATTCAGTGGGTAGTGATATAATAATATAAACTATCCACTGTGCAATTGTGCAATGTATCTTCATAAATTTTTGTAAGGAATAAAATCTTATGCCAAGGAAAGCAAAATCACAAGAACAAGAATCAGAAAACGTAAAAACATTAGAGCTAGTAGCAGAAACACCAGCACCGAAGAAACGCGGCCGTAAACCCAAGAGCGCAGCAACAGCAACTGCAACTGCAACAGACGAAGCCAAACCGGTTAGAACGCGCCGTAAAAAGTCAGTTGACCCTGAAGAAATCATCAGGCAGATCATGACGCAGCCTGAACCCGAATTATCTCAGGAAGACTTGCAGGAAGAAGTGAAGGAGATTCAACAGGAATCAGGCTATACTTTCAAGGCACCTGAACCCGAAGAACCCGAACAGGAACCAGAGCCGGAAATAGAGCCGGAAATCCCTGAACCTGATGAACCAGAGCCAGAACCGGAACCAGAACCTGCAGTCAGAACCCACGCCTACGGGAGCAAAGGCTCACGAGAGATGATGCAGCACCCTAAGCCAAAATATACTTATGCGATGCTGGCCTCGAAACTCGCCCCGGAACTTAGACGAATAGCAAAAGGATTCGGGATAAATGCACCTGTCTCAATGCGCAAGGATGACCTGATTATCGAAACCCTGAAGTCTCAGGCAGAGAGCATGAATTACAGATTCGGCGGCGGAACTCTCGAAATATTGCCCGAAAATTTTGGCTTCTTGAGACCCAAGGGAATGTTGCCGACTGACAGTGACGTGTATCTCTCATCATCGCAAATCAGGAGATTCGGACTCAGAAACGGTGATGTAATCTGGGGCCTGATTCGTCCTCCCAGAGATCAGGAACACTATGAGGCATTACTGCGCGTCGAAACAGTGAACTTCACTGACCCCGAACACTCGCGCCACAGACCAATGTTTGCCCAGTTAACCCCGATTTTCCCGAATATGAGACTCAGCCTTGAGTATGACTCTAAAGATCTGGCAACAAGACTCGTAGACATGTTTGCACCCATTGGACTTGGTCAGAGGGCTTTAATCGTCTCGCCTCCCAAAGCAGGAAAAACTACGCTGATAAAACGCATAGCACGGGCAATCGCCGCAAACTCTCCGGATATTATTATCATGGCATTATTAATCGACGAGAGACCCGAAGAAGTTACGGATATAGCGCGCTCTATTGACGGTGAAGTCATTGCCTCAACTTTCGATAGACCCGCTGACGAGCATATAAGAGTCGCAAATCTCGCACTTGAGAAGGCAAAACGCCTAGTCGAAGCAAAAAGAGATGTCGTGATTCTCCTTGACTCAATCACCAGGCTCGCACGCGCCTCAAACTTGACCGTACCGCCTTCCGGACGCACTCTATCAGGAGGACTTGACCCTTCAGGCTTATATTTCCCCAAGAGATTTTTCGGGGCTGCCAGAAATTTTGAAGAGGGCGGTTCACTCACGATAATAGGCACCGCATTGACTGATACAGGCTCCAGAATGGACGATGTCATTTACGAAGAGTTCAAAGGTACAGGCAACATGGAACTGCATTTATCGAGAAAACTCGCAGATCAAAGGATTTTCCCGGCGATTGACATCACTAAATCAGGAACAAGACGCGAAGAGCTGTTAATGCCCGATGACGAACTCAAACGGCTTTGGATTTTACGCAAGAGAATAGCAGGAGTAGACGAGGCCGGCGCATTGAATCTCATTCTCGACAAGCTCAGACAGACCGAGAGCAATAACGAATTTCTGAACTCTATAAAGCTGGCATAAATAATTTTGCAGGCG
>JAFSQO010000349.1 GCA_017446645.1 Synergistaceae bacterium
ATTACCCGAAACGGCTCTGGCTCTGCATTATTGCGAAAACCTGACGAAGCCTTCAACATGATTAAGGGCCTCAAGACTCTAAGTCCCTTGCCTGTCTGGGTAAAAATCCGCAAACTCGATGATTATGACCTGACACTGCACTTTATCGAGAAAATAATCAAAGCCGGTGCTGATAACGTCTGCATTCACGGAAGAACCCCAGCTCAACGTTATGAGGGAATTGCTGACAGGGATATAATCAGACTTGCTGCGAAAAATTTTGCCGGTTATATTTCTGCAAGCGGTGATGTCAGGACACTTGACGACATTCACGAGTATTTAGACATGAATTGCGTGTGCGTAATGCTGGCGCGGGGTGCCTTTGCCAATGCCTGGCTGTTCGAGGAGTTCAGGGGGATTTTCAAGGGTACAGCGAAGAAACTCGATGACCTGATAAACTTTGCATATCTCACAAAAGATTTTGCAGGCGAACACAAATCTGTAGTATTATTAAAGCGTTTTGCAGGGAACATGATTAAGGCAACACATGGAGCTGCGGAATTAAGAAAGCTCGCAATGCTGAGTCAAAATCTTGAAGAGCTTATAGAAATCTTAAAGGGAGCGATATTCTAAAATGTCCAACAAATTTTTCGAGTATGAGCCGCAGGGAGTCTGCGCAAAGAAAATAACTTTCGAGCTTGACGGGGACGGGAAACTTCATAACGTAAAGTTCACGGGAGGCTGTCCCGGTAATCTTGTCGCAATTCCCAAGTTAATTGAAGGATCAGATGCAGCGAAAATAGCAGGAATTCTAAAGGGAAATTTATGTCTCGGCAGGGGAGCAGCTATGCAAACTTCATGTGCTGACCAGCTTGCAAGGGCTATTGAAGGAGCGTTGGCATCATGAGCATTGACAGACTTGACAGAATAAACACGCGTTACGGGAGCATTTGGGACGAACTTCCTTATGAATCATCAAGTGTCAGAAAAGTCCCTGAAACTCAAGACGAAGCACTCGAACTGGTGAAAGCTGCGGAGTCCAGCATGACCCGTTCGACAATGCAGACGTGGGACGCTCATAACGATATGGTGCAGAAATCTGCGGAACTGCGAAAGATTCAGGCACGAAAGCAGGCCATCGAGAGCCAATATCAGGAGCATAGGGAAGAACAGCGCGAATTAATGGCAAAGATTGCTATTGAGAATGCCCAGAGACGCGAAAGATTTCTCGAAGCTAAAGAATAAACATTGCATCCCCGAACGAAAAGAAACGCCAGCCCTCGCGAGCTGACTCAGTGTAAATCTCTAAGAGCTTGGCCAAGATACTTTCTTCGTTATGGGGAGCTTTAACTTTACACGAAGCAAATGCAGCTACCAGCATGATTAATGAGCTTTGAGGCAGGTGGAAATTCGTAATCAGTGCGTCGACTGTCTTGAACTTATAGCCGGGATAAATATAGAGCCTTGTGTCAAGTGTTCCGGACCTCACAAAGCCTGACTCATCACTGAATGACTCAAGGGTCCGTGCGGCAGTCGTCCCTGAAGCTATGATTCTATGGCCTTCTTTTCGTGAAGAGTTTATGATGTATGCAGTCTCGTCTGAGATTTCACAGCGTTCCGAATGAATGTCATGCTCCCGAATGTCCTGAGTCATGACCGGCCTGAAAGTCCCAAGTCCTACATGAAGGGTTACGCAGGCAATCTTGACTCCCTTAGCCTTTATTGCTTCGAGTAATTCCGGAGTGAAATGCAGGCTCGCAGTCGGTGCAGCAACTGAACCTGAATTTTTCGCGAACACCGTCTGATATGACTCCTTTATGTCAGCGTCATCGTTCTTAATCTTGATATAAGGAGGCAGGGGAACTTGACCGGCTTCATCAAGGAAACTCATGAATTCATCACGAGAGTCAAACCCCTCAAATTTCACCGTTCTGATACCTTCGGGGAATTCATCAAGAACCCTGATAACTCTATCTCTAATGATTAATTTCGAGTCCCTGTGAATCTTCCTCGCAGGTTTAACAAGGGCCTGCCACGTCATGAAATCAGCGTCTAAGTTTTTGAGCAGGAAGACCTCACAAAGCCCTCCTGTCTGTCTTGAACACCTGAGCCTCGCAGGAATGACTTTAGTGTCGTTGAGAACCAGCACGTCGCCTTCACTGAAGAAATTTACGATGTCCCTGAAATGCAGATCCCTGTTCACTGAATCAGCGTCAACATTCCAGACAAGAAGCCTTGATGAATCTCTTGGACTTGCAGGAGACTGGGCTATGTTCTCAGGGGGCAGGTCATAGTCATACGAGCTTAACTCATAAATGTTCATAGCTTGATCTTTCTAACTATAGTACCCGGATAATAATGCGCCAGAATATCTTCAGCTTTGTAGCCTTGTTCAGCCATTGCCATTGCCCCGTACTGACATAAGCCTACACCGTGACCCCAGCCTCTGCCGTAAAAGACGAAATCATTGCCGGATTTTTCGATTGAGTAGCCGTACTTGTTTCTGGGCTTTTGATTCTGAACCGGTATATTCTTGTTGCCCCTTCGTCCTAAGCCTATATTATAATAATTTTTCTGTTTGGCCTGATTTGTAAGCATGTCAATTAACTCAGTAGTCGTAAAGAGACCTTCAGCTGTCATCTTTGCTATGCCCTGTTCCTCCTCGAAACTTAGGCCATTTCCTGAACTTTTGCCCTGTGGATTCTGAGGTGCAACTAAACCGCTTGGTGTTGAAGTATTCTGCACATTATACGAACCACCGGAGGGCGTGAACATTGTGCTCTTGAGGGTTTTGGGGTCAAGGGCAACTCTGAACTGGCTGGCCCTGATTGTCTTGCTGCCCTTTGCTCCTATAAATGTCATGCGGATTGCACGGCCTCCCTCGTCAACTTCGGATACTTGAATCTCCCGGATTGTCCCTATGTCAGAACCCGTAACTTTCTTGATGACGCTCTGAATCCTGGAGTTCGAGAATTTTGCATTCCAGACTGAGACAGGCGATTTATAACTCACGACTTCAGGGACACCGATTAAATATGGGTGAGACTGTCCCCAAACGTCAGCGATGTCCGCAGTGTGACCGCCTGAATCCGAGTGAAAATATGTCATTGCCAGCTCGTTGCCGTATGTCAGAACCTCGCCCGCTGTGCTTGAGACTGCCTGATTGGTCTTCGCTGTCTCGACTCCTGCTCCCCTGTAAACCTGGTCTGCGTCAGTGTCTACTACATCATAACCCTTCTCGGCTCTTTTCATGCTCTGCTTTAAGACATAAGTCCTTGCGCTGATTGCCTGTGCCCTCAATGCCTCCATGTGCCACGAAGCCCCGACTTCAGCAGGTAAGACCCCGCAAAGGTAATTCTCAACGTTAAGGACGTTCAACAAACCGCCTTTTGCTGTAACGAGAAATGCACCCCTGTAGGTTCTGCCGTTGAACTTTAAGAAGCCGTTGCCCGTTATCCTGATTGGGAGCATGAAAGAATGCCCTGAGATATTCGCGTAAGCCCCTGACACTGAGACAGTCGCAGAGTCTCCGAGATTGTTGACCCTGCCCTCGTTGTCGGTCATGACAAGGCTGCCTTCGGTTATCCCGATTGAGAATTTTGAAGCACCTGAAAGTTTTACGTAGATGTCACGGGCCTCGATAATTTTTGCGCGTGAAATCAATATAAGGGTGAATAAAATTATTGTGAAACGTCTATAACTACCCATTGAATTTTAATCATCTCCAGTCAAATATGCATATGCGTTCGGTGTAGCTTTTCGGCCTCTTGGGGTACGTTCGATTAAGCCCTTCTGAATCAGGTAAGGCTCGTAAATGTCCTCTATCGTCTGGGCATCTTCGTTCAAGGCTGCTGCAATCGTTCCCAGTCCTACGGGTCCGCCGTTGAACAGGTTTATTATAGTGCGCAGAATTTTCCTGTCTCCTTCATCAAGACCTTCTGAGTCAATATCGAGCATGTTCATAGCACGCACTGCAATGTCAGAGTCAACTTCGCTTTCGCCGTCTAAATCGTTCTGAGCGTTCTGAACTTGTGCAACGTCCCTCACTCTACGCAGCAATCTCAAGGCAACCCTGGGAGTACCCCGTGAACGTTTTGCAATCTCAAGACTTGCCGAGCGGGTTATCCTCACTCCCAAGACATCAGAGGCACGCAGAATTATCCCGGCTAACTCTTCAGGGGTATATAACGCAAGCTGCTCGACAATGCCAAATCTTGCACGTAAAGGCGAAGTCAAGAGACCCAGCCTTGTAGTAGCCCCGCATAGTGTGAATTTAGGCAGATTGAGTGCTATAGTCCTAGCCAATGGACCCTTGCCGACAACTATGTGAAGCATAAAATCCTCCATTGCAGGGTATAAAATTTCTTCGATTTGGGCGGGCATTCTGTGAATCTCGTCAATAAATAATACATCGTTGCGTTCGATATTCGAGACTATTGCAGCGAGGTCTCCGGCACGTTCGAGAGCTGGCCCTGTGGTCGTGCGCAGTTGTCCTCCCATTTCCTGGGCAATTATTCCGGCAAGAGTCGTCTTTCCCAATCCTGGAGGCCCGTAAAATAATATATGGTCAAGGGGATCGCCTCGTCCTTTTGCTGCTGCTATGTAGATTCTCAGCTTCTCCTTGAGTTTTTCCTGACCTGTGAACTCATCGAGATATTTGGGTCTTATCGTAATATCTTCCGGGTTCTGGTTTCCGTCAAAAATCCTGTTGTTCGCTATCATAGTTATTTATCGTGAAGTTCCCTGAGTGCAAGCCTCAGCAAATCTTCTTCGCCTAATGAGTTAAAGCCCTCTCCATGAGCTGCCCTGAGTAAATTAATCACCTGGCCTGAATCACTTCTCGTAAAGCCCAGTGAGATTAATGCATCAATTACGCTCTCTGCATGACCTGAAGACTTTTGCTCTTGCTGTGATGATTCTGAATCGCCGCTAATGACTTTCAAGGCAGCAATATTCTTTAACTCGAAGCATAATCTCTCGGCGGTCTTCTTGCCAATTCCCGGAACTCTGGTAAAAGCGTTTACGTCAGCAGAAGATACAGCGTTGATTATCTCGTCAAGTGAAAGCTCTGACAAAATCGCAATTGCCGACCTTCCGCCTACGCCTTTGACTCCTGTTAATCTGGTGAAGAATTCGCGTTCACTTTCGGAATTAAAGCCATAAATCACTGCACCTGACTCTGATATCTGCAAGCTCGTTATTATCGTAACATCTTCGCCCCTCCTGCACTGGGTCAAGACGCTCCGGGAGCATAATATCTCAAAGCCGAGACCATTAACGTCAAGGATTAAGACATTTTCGAGGACATCAATTACTTTTCCGTGCAAGAACCTAATCATCGCGAGAACTCCATTGCAAGACCCGTTACGGCAGCAGCCAATGCATCGGCAGTGTCGTCAGGTTTAGGGATTTCGTCAAGATTCAGGAATCTCTGAACCATTCGCTGAACCTGAATCTTCTCAGCGTCACCTACTCCGCAAAGGGCCAATTTTATCTGGTTGGGCTTAGGCTCTGTAACAGGAATTTTATTTATCGCAGCAAGAAGCATAATCACTCCCCTGGCCTGATAGACGTATTCAGCTGTTGTAGTGTTGCGTCCGAAAAATAATCGCTCGACCGAGAATAAATCAGGCTTGCAAATATCTATCTGAACCTGAAGCTCGTTGTAGATAATCAGCAATCTCTGGTTAAAACTCATGTCGGGACTTGTCTCTATGCAGCCGTAATTCAAAGCCCGAAGCCTGAACCCGGACTGCGCCACAGCACCATAGCCAACGCGGGCAAGACCGGGGTCAATTCCGAGGCAAATTATTTCTGACACAAAAATTACTCGTCCTTAATCTTCCTCAATCTGGGAGGCAACTTCGTCAGGTATGTCGAAATTCGAGTAAACATTCTGAACGTCATCATGCTCTTCGAGGGCATCAACAAGCCTCAAGACTTTACGGGCTGCCTCCGGATCCGAGACTTCAACCGGAGTCTTTGCTATCATTGAGACTTCTGCGTTCTCGATTACGTACTTGTTGTCTTCGAGGGCTTTCTGTAATGTGTCCAAATCACTTGGTTCGCAGTAGAGTGTAAAGCCTTCATCACCGGCTTCCATGTCGCTCATGCCGGAGTCAAGTCCCAGGGTCATTAATTCGTCTTCGTCGAGGTCTTTGCCTTTGACCTCAATAACTCCTTTACGGTCAAACATCCATGCTACTGAGCCTTCTGAACCCATTTGACCGCCGTTACGTGAAAGCAGTGCCCTGATTTCCGGAGTCGTCCTGTTGCGGTTATCAGTCATGACGTTCACGAGTACTGCAACACCTGCAGGTCCGATTACTTCATAAGTGAGTTCGTCATAAGATATGTCGCCGAGTTCGCCTGTGCCTCGTTTTATAGCGCGTGTAATGTTGTCGTTGGGGACGCTGACAGCCTTAGCCCGTTCAATGGCAGTCTTGAGCCTCATGTTCATAGCAGGGTCTCCGCCGCCGTCTTTCGCTGCTATGATTATTGCGCGCACTAACTTCTGGAATAAGTTACCCCTCTTAGCGTCCTGTGCTGCTTTCCTGTGCTTAATGTTCGCCCATTTTGAATGTCCTGACAAGTTAAATCACTCCTGTAAAAAATTTATTCTTTGAAGATTGGAATTGGTTTGCGTTTGTGTTCACTTCGTCTGCGCATTACGTCAATCCGTTCGCGTGCCTTTTCGTCACTAATCCGGCCTGTCGCAAGGTACTCGTCCAATACGTCATAAGTGAAACCCATGTCGCCTTCATCAGTCTGACCCTCATAGAGTCCTGCGCTGGGTGCTTTCTCGATGATTCTTTCAGGGACGTTCAAGACTCTGGCCATCTCCCGAATTTCACGCTTCAAGAAATTTGCAAGTGGCATGAGGTCAACACCTGAATCACCGTATTTTGTAAAATATCCTGTCTCGTACTCTGACTTGTTGCTGGTTCCGCAGACTAGCATGTTCCTTGACTGAGCCAGGGCATACAGCGTTACCATTCTGAGTCTTGCCTTCATGTTGGACTTTACAAGCGAGTTAAATTCTTCGCCGACTGACTCGTTCATTATATCAAAGGCTTTGGTGAGGTCAACGCGTACGAATTCTACGTCAAGTTTCTCAGCGAGTAATCTTGCGTCAGACTCGTCATCGTCTATGCTGTGACAAGGCATGATTACACCGAGCACCCCTGATTTGCCGAGAGCCTCACGAGCAAGGGCAGCCAGCACTGAAGAGTCAATGCCTCCGGACAATCCCAGAACTACACCGGAAGCTCCTGCATTATTGACCTGTTCACGCAGCCATTTTTCACACTGAACACACTGAATGATTGTATTTCGCAAAATGAATTCCTCTCA
>JAFSQO010000350.1 GCA_017446645.1 Synergistaceae bacterium
AAGAATGATTATTTTCATTAGCCGATTAATAAACCTTGAAGATGCTGAATTGAGACATCAATTCTTTGAAGAACTAGATAACCTGAAAGGAGAGAATAACATGGCAGAATTAACATGGATAGAGGAACATTTCCGTGATGAGGCCATCTCAAAAGTCCGTGCTGAGAGTATCGCTATTGGTGAGGCTCGCGGTGAAGCTCGCGGTGAGAAACGCGGACGTTCCAAAGCACTGAAAGCAGCGATAGAGTTCATGCGGTCGAACGGAATGAGCAATGAACAGATAAACATGTTCAGAAATTCAATGAAATCGTAATATTAAAGACAGTGATTTATGACTAGTGAATAGTGAGCAGCAAAAGACTTTATTTATTCACTAGAGCCACTGGTCACGAGAATACGGCAGTTTTTCATGCAAGCGTGTAAAATTAATGAGCATATATTTACATCGGAGGTGTTTGTTTGTGCGAAAGTTATTAATTTCTCTCGTAATTATTTTCTCGTTAATAGCTCCTGTTCAAGTTCATGCCGAGTTCAAAGTTACTACTCCGTCGGGCTGGTTTCGTCAGGATTCAGGCAGCACTATGGTCATCAAGTCCCTGGATTCCAATGCGTCTGTCGCAGTTGCCTTTAATCCCCTTGGCGGTGCGGACTTCACTGACATTGTCGAACGGCTCTATATCCAGATGAAGGGTACGGGGTTAGCGCAAGATTCTGACGGCGATTACTCCTTCAGCTTCACTCATAATTCAGGCGCAGAGGGAGTTGCAATGATCAGCGAATCGGACGGTCATTATGTTGTCTTAACACTGTCTGGCTTTCAGGACGACGAAAAGATTCAAAACGACATGAACATAATTTTAGACTCTGTTGAATGGGTAGATTGATGAAAAAATTTATCGCCCTGTTAATGCTCCTGACTCTTTGTGAATCTTTCGCAACTGAGTCAGAAGCTGCTCTCACCCGTCACGTTGTAAATAACGCCTGGCGGAGAATCACAAGGGCTGCGGATTTACCAGAACTTGCAATTAACTTCGAGAATGATGAAGAGCCAAATGCATGGGTCCTGTTTCATGACATGAATGATTACAGCGTTCACGTCACTACTGGCTTGATGAGTCTATTGAGGTGTGAAGACGAGATTGCCGGAGTGTTAGGCCACGAACTTGGCCATATAATGCTTGGACACTATAATAATGACGTGTTAATCGATACAGCAAAAATTATCATGAACACTAACTCAGACTCAAGACAAAGTGACTCGCTCGCAGCAGCAATCGGTAATATCGAGTTTGAACTCAGAGAAAGCAGCTTCAGCCGAGAACAGGAAACTCAAGCTGACGAATACGGCTCGAAGATTCTTGTGAAGGCAGGCTATAATTCCAGAGGACTCTACGATGCCATAAAAAGAATCGCTGACTCTGGTTTCATGTCTTCTGAGTCAAACAGCTTCAGCTCCCACCCGGCAGGCAAAGAAAGACTGTCTAATCTCGCTGAACTCGCAGGAATCTCACGGGGAAGTGATAGAGAATATGACTCAAAAATTGACGAACTTGCAAATATCTTACTGGGCAAGTAAATAAAAATCGCAAAATATCTCGTTTTGTGAGATAATTCATTTCAAATATAATGATGTGAAAATCCATTTTTATAAGTCTTGCAGGGCAGTGGCACTTGTATGTGTCGTTGCGCGAACGCCGGGTCAAATAATGAAAAAATTTCGCCCGTCTGCTTTTATTAACCGGAAAGGAGCTCTGTATACAAACATGATTCAAAGATTGCATCGAAGCGACTTGGGCAACTCGCTCAGGACGCTGATGGAAAACGATCCCGCCTTCCGACCCGTAGCCTACTTCTCAATGGAAGTCGGGCTGAAAGAGTCAATCCCGACATATTCCGGAGGACTTGGCGTATTAGCGGGCGATATTCTTAAGAGTGCCGCTGATCTGGGAGTCCCCATGGCAGGAGTTACTCTTCTGTATCGTAAAGGATATTTCGTCCAAGAGTTCAATCAGGACGACTGGCAGAAGGAAAAGCCCGTTGTTTGG
>JAFSQO010000351.1 GCA_017446645.1 Synergistaceae bacterium
AGCTTTATTGCCTGTGGAATGCTGTTAATTTCCGTCCCGTCAGCAAGGGTAACGCTGCCCGTTCTGTCCCATGATGCTCCGAAAACAGCCTTGCCGATTTCATGCATACCGCACTCAGAGAGACCACCGAAGCCGAGAATTTCGCCCCTGTGAAGGTCAAAATTAACGTTCTGAATTTGTCCGGGTACGCTGACGTTCTTGACGCTCAATACGACTTCCTGTGATATTGGTCTGCCGTAATCTGTTCGGTAATATGCGCTGCCAATTTCACGGCCTACCATGAGGCGTTTCAGGTCATCTTCGTTTACGTCTTTGGCATTTACTGTGTCAATGTATTCGCCGTCCCGTAAAATGCTAATCGTGTCGCAGTGAGCAAGAATTTCTGCTAAATCGTGGCTTATAAAGATAACGCTTCGACCGTCTGCCTTTACAGCGTCCATGATTTTATAAAGCTCAAGTCTTCCGTTCTGGGATAACGCTGTTGTAGTTTCGTCAACGATTAAGATCTTTGGCTTCATGTATGTAGCCTTGACAATCTCAACGAGTTTTCTGTCCTCGAAATTATAGTTGTCAATCATGTTGCCTGCTTTGATGCTGCCAAATCCGTAAGAGTCTAGCAATTTCTGGGCTTCTCGAATCATTGCGCCTGTGTCCTTTATCCCGTAATGCATGAAAGGTTCTTCGTGGCCTAGAAAAATATTTTCGGCGACGCTCAGACCTGAAAGAGTTCCCATTTCTTGGACTATGATTGACACTCCGAGATTATTTGCTTCGACCTGATTCCTGACATGCATGACTTGGCCGTCAAGTGTGAAGGTTCCTCCGCCGATTGAGTAAATCCCGCACAGCATTTGACAGAATGTGCTTTTACCTGAACCGTTTTCGCCGATGAGTGCTCTGATCTCTCCTGCTTCGATATTAATGCTGACGTTGTTTACAGCGTGGGTAATTCCAAATCTTTTATCGATATTTTCTGCTTTGAGTAACATGTTCATTCACCTTCTTTACTTCACGACTGAACCGCGCTTGCCTCTTGCAGTCAGAGTAACAATGACGAGTAAAGCTGCTCCTGTAACTACATTCTGGATCGTAGTAGGTGCTCCCAGAGCCACGAAGCCATTAAAGATTATAGCAATGATGAACTCACCGATAATGATTGCGCTTATGGGATTGCCGTATTTCCTGAAAGCTACACCGAAGAACGTACCCATTAGGGGCTGGAAGTTCCTGCTCATCGTTGACATTCCCGTTAATGCAGTCATCGTAGTGCCGTATGATACTGTGAGTATCGCCATGATTCCGACAAAGAAGTGAAGCAAAGCAAATCCGATTAATTTATACTTGCGGACATCGATACCCATGTTCTTGGCCGTGAATTCGTTTGAGCCTATAGCATTGCAGTAAGTGCCGATTTTCGTGTAATTCAGAATGAACCACATTAACGCAAAGGCAAAGACAGCGAGGATTATATTGCCCGGTGCCCCTGAGAAGAAGCGTAATTCCGGGGCAAGGGTCTGCTTCACTCCTCCTGCGGCAAAGACGGCGAGACTTTCAAATACTAGCATCAATCCAACAGTAACGATCATAGAAGGCACGTTGAGTTTGTTGTAGAGAAAGCCAATCAGAATCCCGATTAACGTCCCGCAGCCAAGACAGCCGATAATAAATCCTGCATAACCGAATTTCTCAGATAAGATAACACCTACGATAGACGATAATACTATATTAGAGCCGACAGCGAAATCGAACAGGCCCATTACAACGATGAAATACAGTCCGCAGCCTCCTACTGAGTAAATAATAGAAGATTGGAAGTAAGAATAAAGATTTGCAGGACTTCCGAAATTTGTCGGAGTTAATATTTTGAATAGCGCGTAGAAAAACAGCACCATAACAGCAAGTATCATGAAGCCGAAGAATTTGCTGTTCTTGAAATTTTGCATAAAAATTCACCTTCCCTAACAAATAAAAAACAGAGCCGGTAAAGCTTCGCCGACTCCGTTAATGAATCACATAATTCTACTTTGAGTGACGGGCAACGACATCTTCAACCGAAAGTTTTGCACATGCTGCTGCTAAGTCATCATATGAAAGTTCAGCGAGTGCCTTGATTTCGTCAGCAGTATAAGGTAACTGGTCACCGGTGAAGAATTTTGCGTATTTCTCGTAATCCTCCGGGCTTGCAACGTACATGTATGGGAACACCATATCATGGAAGCCGTCAGTGCTTGAC
>JAFSQO010000352.1 GCA_017446645.1 Synergistaceae bacterium
ATGAACAGGTGCCTGCGGGTTGGCATCGTTGAATGCTGTAACGTTGTCGTCAGTGTATATAATTTTTGCAGGAATTTCTCCGTTTGCTATCTTGCAAAAAATACAATCATCCATAAAAATCTAAGACCTCCCGGAAATTATACAGAAACAAATTCATTCATATTCATAAAATAAAATTATATCATGCAAGTAAATTATTTGTGATTCTTTATCAGAATGTAAAATCTTGACTTGCTGACCTCGAACTTCTCGAATAATGCGCTGATAAACTTCAGTATGTCCTTAGCTGACATTGAGCCTATATCTATGAATATTCCATCTCTGATTTCACGCGGAGTCGTTAATCTTTCTTCTGTAGGTTCATACGTAATAAAGACTCTGTCTCCTGCCGGTCTAAACGAATAATTTTCCTGAGCAAGTTTTTCGAGCACATCAGGTTTTATCTCGTCAAGCAGCTTTACTACATCAAAAAGCATTAAGGCAAAATATCTCTGTCTGTAATCCTCGTCATCAAAGACAAAGGCTTCAATATTTGAATTCATTACCTTGTCAAAGTCATCATCAAGTGTAATTTTTGTCAGGGACTCGAAGACTAATTCAGGGTCATTAATTTTCTCTGTTTTGAATCTGTCAGTGATTATCTTTGCGAGTCTCCTGGCTCTTGCCTGAATTTCCGTCGCTGTCCATGCTTCCTGCTTGATTACGTCGGAGTTGAGCTTAACGGCTTTTGATTCGCGTAATATCTCTTGTTTTTCGCGGAAACTTCTATTTGAGAGTTCAGGATTTGTCCCGCTGAGAGTTAAATTTCCCAAAGTATGCAGCCAGCGTTGATGGTCTTCATCCGGGATTATCCTCTTCCATTCGAGGCTCAAGTTCTGGGGCATTATGTGCTCTATCGTGAGATTGTCCGAGCTTAGTATCTCTTTCGAGTCCCCGTTCTCTATCTCGTTAAGAATGAACCTGCACAGGGCCTTTTGTGAGTATAAATCTTCGTTGATTAAAGCATTCCTGAAATCATCATAAGAGGGCAGACCGTCCTTTGTCTGAAGTGTTGAGATAAATTTATTGACGGCTTCGTAATATTTTGACTTATTAGCCGCAACTTTGAAGACTCGCGAATACAATGCAGCTGCGAACCCCCGTAAAGAGTTGCTCGTAACCCTGCATACGACTCTGCGGAGAATGTAGGACATTATAAATTTCATGACTTTAGAGAGAGTTTCGGAGTCAATAACACCGTGTTCATAATCATCGAAGACATGCAGCATAAACGGGTAAAAAGTTGTCTGCTTGAGTGCCCTGAGACCTACAAGGCATTTAGTTACTTCATGATTATATTTTTTACTTGGCCTGACAAATGACATGTATATCTCTGATAAAGGCTTTAACTCCCTGAGAATTTCTTCTTTAGTGTAATTTTGCTGTTTGAAAAAGTCCGTGAAATTTCTGTATAAATACTTATTATTTTCAGCCGGTGAATTAGTCCTGAAGACCATATAATGAGCGAAAAAGTTATTCAGGTTCGTGTAGTCGTTGCCTTCTTTGAGATTCTTCTCGATTGGCCGCCAGTACTCATTGAATAATCTCTCTTGTTCGGGTTCGTTAAGTAACAGGAAATTGCGGATTAAGTCAGCATTCGACAGATCAAGCCCTGTAGAGTTAATGCTCTCGAAAATAATTTGCGGGTCGTCCTGGTCCTCTGAAAGTGATATAGAGACGACTTCGAGCTTGTGAAGTGCATTCAGAATTTTCGCAGGTGTTATCTCTGAGTCCGTCCATTTTTTAACTTGCCCTGAACATGCCTCGTAATTAATGAATATCTTGCTGCTCCTGTCTATGTCTTCCGGTCTGTCTTCGAGAAGTGCCGCGAAATTTTTGTCGTCAGAGATTGCTGCCTTTAGCTTGATTCTGAAAATATCTGTATTTCTATTGTAGAGAATGTCGTTTATGTCATTGAAAGTGTGTTCGTCATTCAGAGCTTTTGAACGTTCGCACAGTGCCTTGAGTAACAGCATTATCGTTGTAAGTCTCTGCTGTCCGTCAATGATAACGTAATTATGAAGCAGACCTTCGATATTGTTTGACGCTATATAGACCATTGAGCCGAGAAAGTGCTTTGCCGTCTTGCCTGTGATTATGCGCTCGATGTCATCAAAGAGTCTTTTGCAGTGTTCTTCGCTCCAGTCATAATTGCGCTGGTAAACTGGAATTCTGAAAAGAGTTTTGTTATTGTTAATCAAATCGCCGATTAAGCGAATCGA
>JAFSQO010000353.1 GCA_017446645.1 Synergistaceae bacterium
CAAGCCTTCCGTTCTGTGATAGTGCTGTAGTGGTCTCGTCAACGATTAAGATTTTGGGCTTCATGTAGGTAGCCTTGACTATCTCGACGAGTTTCCTATCCTCGAAGTTGTAGCTGTCTATCATTGCTCCCGCCTTGATGTTCCCGAAGCCGTACTCATCCAGCAATCTCTGCCCTTCACGAATCATTGCGCGGGTGTCCTTGAGGCCGTTATGCATAAACGGGTCTTCATGTCCCAAGAAGATATTTTCTGCTACGGTGAGGCCCGAGAGTGTGCCCATTTCCTGAACGATGATAGAGACACCGAGATTATTTGCTTCGACCTGATTGCGGACGTGCATGACTTGGCCGTCAAGGGTAAATGTCCCTCCGCCGATTGAGTAAATTCCGCACAGCATTTGGCAGAATGTGCTCTTGCCGCTGCCGTTTTCGCCGATTAATGCGCGAATCTCTCCTGCTTCGATGTTAATGCTTACATTGTTGACAGCGTGGGTGATTCCGAATCTTTTATCGATGTTTTCTGCTTTGAGTAACATGTTTCACGCCTCCCCTACTTGACGACTGAGCCGCGTTTGCCTCTTGCTGTCAGGGTAACGATGACGAGCAGGGCTGCTCCTGTAACGACGTTCTGAATTGTAGTAGGTGCACCCAGGGCTACAAAGCCGTTGAAGATTATAGCGATTATGAACTCTCCGATAATGATTGCGCTGATTGGGTTACCGTATTTCCTGAAGGCTACCCCGAAGAACGTACCCATAAGGGGCTGGAAGTTTCGGCTCATTGTGGACATTCCGGTTAATGCTGTCATTGTAGTGCCGTAAGAGACTGTGAGTATAGCCATAATCCCGACAAAGAAGTGGAGTAAAGCGAACCCGATCAGCTTGTACTTTCTGACATCGATACCCATGTTCTTGGCCGTGAATTCGTTTGAGCCTATAGCATTGCAGTACGTGCCTATTTTAGTGTAGTTGAGTATGAACCACATTAGGGCAAAGGCAAATACAGCGAGAATTATATTGCCCGGGGCACCTGAGAAAAAGCGCAGTTCGGGGGCTAGTGTCTGCTTAACTCCGCCTGCAGCAAAGACAGCGAGACTTTCAAATACGAGCATCAACCCGACAGTAACGATCATTGACGGGACGTTGAGCTTGTTGTAGAGAAAGCCGATAAGAATACCGATTAACGTACCGCAGCCGAGACAGCCGATTATGAAGCCTGCATAGCCGAACTTCTCAGACAGGATAACGCCTACGATAGAAGATAACACGATGTTAGAGCCGACAGCGAAATCGAATAATCCCATGACAACTATAAAGTACAGTCCGCAGCCTCCGACTGAGTATATAATCGAAGACTGGAAGTAAGAATAGAGATTAGCAGGACTTCCGAAATTTGTCGGTGTCAAGACTTTGAACAGGGCATAGAAAAACAGCACCATAACAGCAAGGATCATAAAGCCGAAAAATTTGCTGTTCTTGAAACTTTGCATGAAAAATTCACCTTCCTTAATAAACAAAAAACAGAGCCGGTAATATTCGCCGACTCCGTTAATGAATCACATGATTAGAATTCTACTTTGAGTGACGAGAAACGACATCTTCAACCGAAAGTTTTGCACATGCTGCTGCTAAGTCATCATATGAGAGTTCAGCGAGTGCCTTGATTTCGTCAGCAGTATAAGGTAACTGGTCACCGGTGAAGAATTTTGCGTATTTCTCGTAATCCTCCGGGCTTGCAACGTACATGTATGGGAACACCATATCATGGAAGCCGTCAGTGCTTGAC
>JAFSQO010000354.1 GCA_017446645.1 Synergistaceae bacterium
AGGCGGGGTATTGACTCCGGATTACTTATGCACTCTATGGGGAGACTTGAACGCCCGGTATTACGGCCCTGACATGACGATAGACCCTGAACTTTGCGCAGAGTGGGCACGCATTCCTCACTTCTACTCAGCTTTTTACGTCTATAAATACGTTACAGGTTTCACGGCTGCTAATGCCTTTGCTTCGGCTATACTCAATCACGAAGAAAATGCGGTCTCACGTTATCTCAAATTCCTTCAGAGCGGAGGCAGTGATTACTCCCTGAATATTTTACGGCGTGCAGGAGTAGATTTAACAAGCTCAGAGCCTTTCGAGCGCACCATGAAATTCTTCGAGGCAAGACTAAACGAGGGGGCATCGTTATGGGAGAAATAAAATTAATAGCATTTGATCTCGATGACACTATTCTTAACACTAAAAAGAAATTGTCTCCTGAGACCCTGAGAGTCTTGTACAGGGCTGCAGAGTTGGGCATAGAGATTGTGCCTTCAACCGGACGCTTCCGGGGTGCAGTAACTGACGAGATAAAGAATCTGCCGTTCGTTCGCTATGCAGTGACTCTTAACGGAGCAGCAATCTTTGACGTTAAGAGCCAGAAGACAATCGCACGCTTTGAAATTCCTTCAGAAAGAGCCGAGACAATGGCCAGGGTCTTCGATGAATTACCTGTAATTTATGACTCTATCATTGACGGTCAGGGTTACATGAACCGCGAATTCCACGAACGCGTCAAGGACATTACTATAGGTGAGTGGCAGTACAAAATCATTTATGGACTGCGCAAACCCGTTGAGAATCTTCACGAGATCATAAATCAAAGCTCAGGCGTTCAGAAAATGCAAATCTACACGAAAGACAGAGATTTACGAGCGAACTTGCTGGCTGCTTTACCTGTAGTGTTCCCGAATAGTTTATTCACGTCGTCAGTTCCGAATAATATCGAGATTAATGACCTTAAGGCAAACAAAGGCGACGGCTTGAGATTCGTAGCCTCACATATTGGAATCGAAATGAGCGAGTCAATGGCATTCGGTGACGGCCTGAATGACATCTCCATGATTAAAGCAGCTGGTATCGGCGTAGCTATGGGCAATGCTGTCCGCGAAGTCAAGGACGTTGCAGATCACGTGACTGGAACCTGTGACGAAGACGGAGTAGCTGAAGGCATAAAAACTTTTTGCGTTGGGATTGATGATAAATAAATGCTGATTACTGCCATCATTATAACTATATGCGTCTTAATCGAGTACACTGCACTGTTAATCTTCAGCGAGTTCACGAAATTAACGTACAATACAGGAGCAGCCTTCGGGATTTTCAGGGACATGCCTGCATTAGCGTTTATTCTCTCGGCAGCAGCTTTTCTTGCGTTGCTTGCTGTGTGTATCTTCGCGAAGTTAAAGCTATGGACCCGAATCGGTATCTCAATCATGGCTGGCGGAGCACTCTCAAACATGCTTGAAAGAATGTTTCTCGGTCATGTTGTTGACTGGATACCGTTTATATTTGTGAAGGATCTGACATTTAACCTTGCTGACGTTGAAATTGCCGTCGGAGCTTTTATAATCCTCTGGTCTTTCACTCTAAAAGATTAATTACTTGATGAAGCTGCCGTCGCACACTCGTGTTTTCAATCATGAGTTAGACGGCCTGTTTAAATTATTATTGTCTTCTTTTCTTTTTCCTTGTGTTATACTTTTAACGTCGTACGTAGCCATAGATCTGTGTAGACAGACACTAGACCCGCGATATAAATCCCTGCTAGTGATAGTAGGGTTGAGCATGAGGGCAAAAGTTCCCTTGTGTTTAGGAGAAGCACCCGCACCTGTATCTGTGTTGTAGTCTTTTTGCGGAGGTGTAGGAGTCTCGGCTTTAAATTTCTGAGATTAGACCAAATGACAGACAGGCAGTCCGAACGATTAAGAAGTTCGGAAGCACGCGACTTTAGTTGTGTGAGGCTTCACAATACTCTGGTCTTTCACTCTAAAAGATTAATTACTTGACAGGCAAGGGGGAGCAATATTTCACTCCCCTACTCTTATTTCTTCATTAAGTCCGCAAGAGTCACTCCGTCAAAAAAGTTGTTGATTATTCCGTCAAGTTTCTGCCACATCGGGAGAGTCCTGCAAGTTCCGGCACGCTTGCACTTGTTGGGCGAACAAGTAAGGCACTCAACAGGCGTTAAATCTTCATTCACTGCAAGCAGAATATCGCTCACCCTGTAGTCTTCAGGGGGAAAAGCCAGCCTGCAGCCTCCGTGCTTGCCGTGACGGGTCATTATGAAATCCTTCGAGGACAATAAAGCCACTAGTCTCTCAGCATACTTTCTTGAGACTTCCTGACGTTCTGCAATTTCCTGAATCGTTACGAAATTATCATTATCGCCGCCCTGATTCTCCGCCAAGTCTACCAGAAATCTTAAAGCGTAACGCCCCCTTGTCGATATAAGCATTTATTTCACTGCCTCAAAACCCTGCTGCAAGTCAGCGATTATATCATCAATGTGTTCTGTCCCGATTGAAAGTCTAACGGTAGTGGGCCTTATTCCGCACGATAATAGCTCTGACTCTGAAAGCTGCGAGTGTGTGGTAGACGCAGGGTGAATTACAAGAGACTTCACATCAGCAACGTTAGCAAGTAACGAGAAGACCTTAAGGCTTTCCGTGAACTTTTTGGCAGTGTCTGCATTGCCCTTAATCTCAAACGTAAATATAGAAGCTCCGCCGTTCGGGA
>JAFSQO010000355.1 GCA_017446645.1 Synergistaceae bacterium
ACGCAGGAGTCAACATTAACTTCCTGTCGAAGCCGGGACTTCAGGGTCTTGGCCATTACGACACCAACGGCGCAGAAGCCCAACGCAGCATAATGTGCGGACTGTTCTTTACGGCAGGACTTGAGACTATCGGAACACCATGTAACGTCAAGGGCGTTGATTACCCAATGCACGGACGAATCAGAACTACACCGGCTGAACATGTTTCGAGCGATGCATTCTGGGAGGGCGATGAGTATCACCTGAAAGTCTCCGGAGAAATGCGCGAGGCCATGCTCTTTGGTGAAAATCTCGTGCTTAGAAGAAGCATTGAGACTGTTTACGGGTCAAAGTCATTCACTCTCACTGACGAATTCGAGAACGAAGCTTTCCGTGACGAACCTTTAATGCTGCTCTACCACTTTAATATCGGCTGGCCGTTCCTTGACGAGAACACAAAGCTCTATATTCCGACAACAAGCATAACACCCAGAAATAAAGATGCTGAAGGACACGAGGCAGAGTACGACAAAATGGAAGCCCCGAAAGACAACGAACCCGAATACGTTTTTATTCACGAGATAGAGGCAGACTCTAACGGCGACACTGAGACAATCGCAGTTAATCCCGGCTTGGGTCTTGGCATTAAAATTGCCTGGAACGTAAAATATCTTCCTCACTTTATGGAATGGAAGAGCATTGCTTCAGGTGATTACGTTGTCGGTCTTGAGCCAGCTAACTCACTCATTCACGGCAGGGCATGGTACGACCAGAAGGGCGGTATTCACACCCTTGCACCGTTCGCAAAAGAGAAGAATGTGTTGACGTTTACGATTCTTGACGGCGAGGAAGAAATTAACTCCGCTGTTCAGGCTTTCAACCAAAAATTTTAATGAGGTGATTTATTTATCATGAAACGTTCAGAAATCAACGCTTGCATCAAAGAATTTGAGGGACTCCTCAAGAAACACTGCTTTGCCCTTCCTCCTTTCCTGAGCTTTACGCCCGAAGAGTGGCAGACAAAGGGTCATGAGTACGACGAAATCCGCGACAATGCTCTCGGCTGGGACATCACTGACTACGGCGAAGGACATTTTGATACAAAGGGACTCTACTTAATCACGATTAGAAACGGCAACGTTCACAACCCGAAGTATATCAAGACTTATGCTGAAAAAATCATGATGCTCAAAGAAGGCCAAGTCTCGCCAAATCATTTCCACTGGAAAAAAATGGAAGACATCATCAACAGAGGCGGCGGCAACGTTGTCTTCAAGCTATGGAACGCTGACAGGAAGACCGAACAGCCACTCGACACTGACGTAAAAATCTTTCAGGACGGCAGGGAGTACACAGTCCCCGCAGGTTCGGAGGTTATCCTGAAGCCAGGCGAGTCACTTTCGCTCTATCCTTACTACTATCATGAATTCAGGATTCAGCCCGGAACAGGTTACGCAATTATCGGTGAAGTCTCAATGTGCAACGATGACAACACTGATAATAGATTCTATGAGCCTCTCGGACGCTTCCCAACGATTGAGGAAGATGAGCCGCCGTACAGACTCCTTTGCACGGAATATCCTGCGGCAAAAGATTAAGACTCAGGATTTAAGTCCGGATTCTGGATTCAGGGTCCGGGCAAGAATTACATAAAAAATACCTCAGAAAGGAGCAATCTTTATCGTGAGTGATTATGTCGTTACAATGGAACATATTACAAAGACATTCCCGGGTGTTAAGGCTCTCGATGACGTGCACTTACACCTCAAAGCAGGCAGAGTAATGGCACTGTTAGGGGAGAACGGCGCGGGGAAGTCAACACTCATGAAAATCTTGTCGGGAGTCTACACAAGGGACTCAGGCGAGATAACAATTTTCGGCAACAAAATCGAAGGAGACCTGAACACAAAACAGGCTCAGGCATTGGGAGTTGCGATTATTCACCAGGAGCTGAACATGTGCCAGCATCTTTCAGTCGCAGCAAATATGTTTTTGGGCCGCGAGATAACTAAGGGCGGAAGGCTCGACAATGCAGAGATGAATAAGCAGGCAGTCGAACAGCTCGCAAAATTGGGCATTCATGACATAGACCCCGACGAAGCAGTAGGAAACTTAACGGTAGGCCGTCAGCAGATGGTCGAAATCGCAAAGGCGTTACTCATCAACGCAAAAGTCCTCGTCATGGATGAGCCTTCATCATCGCTTTCTAATGCAGAAATCACGGAGATGTTCAGGATAGTGCGCGAACTCAAGGCTATGGGAACTGCAATAGTCTATATTTCGCACAGACTTCAGGAGCTTCATCACATAGTAGATGACGTTACCATAATGAGAGACGGCAAGTATATTCTTGAAGGCACATTCGATGAGCTTACAGGCGGAAATCCTGACCACATGGACAAGATCATCGCTAACATGGTAGGTCATGAAGTCACTAATCAGTTCCCCCGCGAGGATGTCCCAAAGGGTAAAAAGATTCTTGAAGTCAAACACCTCAATGCAGGCAAGCTCGTCCGTGATGTCTCGTTTGAGGTCTATGAGGGTGAAGTTCTGGGCTTCTCCGGCTTGGTCGGAGCAGGCAGAACTGAGACAATGCGCGCAATTTTCGGAGCTGACGTGAAAGACAGCGGCGAAATCCTGTTAGACGGCAAACCTCTTAATATCTACAGTCCAGGCTCTGCAATTCGTCAGGGCATAGTCTTAGCTCCTGAAGACAGAAAGAAAGAAGGACTCTGCACAAAACTTTCGATTAGGGATAATATTGCTTTACCAAATCTCGACATAATCACTCTCGGAAGCCCTACAGGCAGAATCAACAAGAAGACCGAGAACGAAATGATTGAGAAGGGCAAGAGTTCCCTCACAATCAAGATGGCTCATGCAGAAGTCGAAGCAGGCAGCCTCTCCGGAGGAAATCAGCAAAAAGTAGTCGTAGCAAAATGGTTAGCCCGTCAATCACGAGTCATAATCTTTGACGAACCTACAAGGGGAATTGACGTAGCTGCAAAAGTCGAAATCTACGAGATTATTAACGAACTCAAGAAACAGGGCGTAGGAGTAGTCATCGTATCGAGCGAACTTCCTGAAGTTATGGGAATCTCTGACAGAATTATTGTAATGTGCAACGGTAAAATCACCGGTGAAGTTGACCCGCGCAATACAACAGAAGAAGAAATAATGACCTATGCGACAAGGTTCGGAGACAATGCCGCATAAAATATTAACAGGAGGAATTTATTAATCATGGAAACTAAAAAACGCAGCTTTCTCTCAAAACCCGGCGTCGCGTCCGTCGTAACAGCTTTTGCAGGCGTAGTTGTCCTTATGCTGATTTTCTGGGGAATGAACCCGAATTTTATCAAGCAGAATAACTTAATGCAGCTTTCACGCTCTATATGTCCGTATCTCCTCGTAGGCATAGGGCAGGGCATAGTTTGTATCACGGGTAATATCGATCTTTCTATCGGCTCAGTTTTGGGAATGTCAGCAATGATTTCCGCAACTCTTATTTGCAACGGAATGAATGTAATTCTTGCAATAATTATTGACCTGATTGCATGTCTTATCGTCGGACTTTCAAACGGAGTATTAGTCGGAAAATTCAAGCTGCCCCCCTTCATCGGGACTCTTGGAACTATGACAATTTGCAGAGGAATCGCACAGCTCGTCAATAACAACTACAACACCGGCGACATCGGAGTCGGAGGCTTAAAAGATTTATTCCGCGATGTATTTTATTATGACAGAATAGGCTATTTATATTACGGTGTCATTATCTGTCTCATAATATGGGCAGTTTTCTATTACCTGATGAGCTACACCGCAACAGGACGGCACATTTACGCTATTGGCTCAAACGTTGACGCAGCGAGATTATCAGGCGTTGACGTGTTCAAGACAACAACGATAGCTTACACGATCTCAGCTTTCTGTTCGTTCATGGCAGGCTTAATCACAATGGCAGCGGCAGGCATGGGTTCAATGCAGGCAGGAATGAGCTACGAAATGTACGGAGTTGCAGCAGCAGTTATCGGCGGTATTTCAACATTAGGCGGCTCAGGACTTCTGGTCGGAGTCATTGCAGGTGCCAGCGTGTGGGCAATTCTGCAGAACGGATTGACTCTCGCGAATGTTCCTGTTGCAATGCGTAATATAATAATAGGCATCATCGTCGTAGCGTGCGTATTATTCGACATTATGAGACGCAGCGGAATGATCGGACGCAAGAAGAAAGCAGCATAATTAATTAAATCACGGTTTCAAGGGCTGTGAGAAAATCATGGCCTTTGCAATAAAAAAATTTTTCAGGAGGTTATTTTTCTATCATGAAGAAACTTTTAGCAGCAGTAGTAGTTCTCGCGCTCGTCCTTACCGGCACAGCATTTGCAGGCGTTAAGACAAAGGTCGGCCTCATCACTATGGACCAGATGGACGTTCACTGGGTAAGACTCAAGAATGCAGCTCAGGAAAGAGTCGAAGAGCTTAACAAAGCCGGAAATGAAATCGAAATGGTATGGCTTGCTCCAGAGACAAAGGATAACCAGCAGCAGATTGAGAAGATTCAGAATGCCGTAGCAGACAACGTGAATTATATTATCATCGCATGTAACGACGGCACCAGCGCAAACAGGGCACTTCAGGAAGCATTGGACGCAGGCATCAAGATTATTTACGTCGACGCTCCCGCAACTCTTAAAGCAAGCGCAACATATGCAACAGACAACTTCGCAGGCGGAAAGCAGATAGGCGAATATCTTGCAAAAGTCTTTGCAGACAACAACGTTACTGAAGGCACAATCGGAATCGTAGACGCTCAGCCCGGAGTCCAGTCCTGCCAGGATCGTTATGACGGCTTTGCATCAGTCTTCAAGGGCACAAAATTTGTCATCGGTGAAAGACAGTACTCAGACGGAGATAACTCAAAGGCTCAGGAGCTTGCAAACACCATGATTAACAATGGAGTTATAGCACTCTACGGCACGAATGACGGTGCAACGGTCGGAGCAGCAGCAGCAACAAAGGACGCAGCAGGCAACGGCACAAAGATTTATTGCGTAGGCTGGGACAAGTCAGACTCTAACATCGCCTATGTTGAGGCAGGGTTCCTTCTTGCATTTGCAGCACAGAATCCCCAGGTTATGGGCAAGATGGCAATCGATGCAGTAGTCGAGCTTGAGTCAGGAAAAGATCTCGGCGGTGCAGTAGTTGATACGGGCGTTTCAACAGTAACGAAGGACAACGTCGCAGAGTTCAAATAAGTTGTAAATAATTTTTTCTCCTGTCTCAGTTTTATGGGGCAGGAGATTTTTTTTATCGTTCAAATTTCATGAAGTGAAGGGTCTGCAATGACTTCGCTGTTCGTTATGCCTTCACGTAAGTATCTGTTCTGACCAGCCAGGGCCGTCATTACTGCGTTATCCGTACAACGTTTTAACTCAGGCAAGCTGATAGTAAAACCCTTTTCGCGTCTTAATGCCTCACGCAATGCACCATTAGCACTGACTCCTCCTGATATGCTGACCTGATGAATGCCAGTTAATTTCACAGCAAGTCTTATTTTCGCAATTAAAGCCTCGATTATCGCAGCCTGATACGATGCGCACAAGTCATTCATGTTTGCCTGAAGCTCCTCACTCGAAGCAAATTTCTTTACCTGCCACAGCAAAGCAGTCTTCAGTCCGCTGAAACTAAACTCAACAAGACCGCTATTCTTTAACGGCACTGGGAAATTAAACGCCTTAGAATTTCCTGAGCGCGCTAACTTTTCAATTTCCGGGCCTCCGGGATATTTGAGACCTAAAATTTTTGCGCCCTTATCGAATGCCTCACCTGCTGCATCGTCTCTTGTCTGGCCAAGTAATTCATAATCGCCGAAATCCCTTACCGTTATTATTTCTGTATGACCGCCGCTGACTATCAATGACAAGAACGGAGGTTTCAGTCCCTCACAACCAGCAAAGATATGTCCTTCAAGATGATTTATGCCAATCAGGGGAACGCCCCAGACCTGCGACAAAGCCCTTGCAGTCTGAACCCCTACCATAAGAGCACCCATGAGACCAGGCCCTCGTGTTACTGCTATTAAATCAAGTTCGCGGCCTGAGATTTTGCTTTCACTCAATGCAATATTTACCAGGGGCAGCAAATTTTCCAGATGTTTACGGGCAGCCATTTCAGGTATTACACCGCCGTAATCAGCATGAAATTTTATCTGACTGGACAGTAATTCGCACAACACTTCATTATCACGCAGGATAGCTACACCAGTGTCATCGCAGCTTGTTTCGATGCCTAAAATTAACATGATCTTAATCTTATTCAAATGCGCTGTTACTGACGAAATCGCTCCAGTTGTGATCTATAAAGTCTTCGTATGAGTTAAAGACTAACGGCTCGATAATGTCATCGACCAGTATATAATCTTCAAAGGCTTCAAGAGCAACTTCTCCGAACCAATGTTTATTATCGCATTCACGATTATGGCTAAACATCAACATTTTTATTCACACCTTCTGCTTGCTGACTGTAGCGGCTGCCTCAGCTTCCATGCACAAACCAGCCCCGCAGTCATCGAGATTTTCTCCGGATTTGAATTTAAGGTTGAACGCAAAGAATTTACTCAGACTTGCCTTAATTTCATCGCGGTATTTATTCAGTCTGGGAACTTGGGCCTTCACGTAACTATCGACATACTCAACACGATACCCCGAAGAATTCACAAGTTTCATGACTTCGCGCAATAAATCAAGACTGTCTGCTCCCTTGAATCTTTCGTCAGTTGCAGGGAAGATAGTCCCAATGTCATCGAGTCCGCAGGCTCCCAGAATTGCGTCCATTACAGCATGGGTTAAGACATCTGCGTCACTGTGGCCGAGCAAGCCCAAATTACTGTCAGGGATTAAGACACCTCCCAGAATTAGCTTGCGTTCCGGGATTAACCTGTGAATATCGTAGCCGATTCCAGTTCTGATAATGCGCCTTTCATGTGATAATTTTTCTGCAAAAGCTAAATCTTCAGGATAAGTAATCTTCATGTTTTCACGTTCTCCAGTCACGTAATTTAATTCACAGTCTGCACTCAGCCATGCTTCGGCCTCGTCTTTGACCTGCATGTTGTTTCTCAATGCTGCAATCAGCTTCTCGCGGTTAAAGCTTTGGGGTGTCTGGGTTGCATATAGATTATCACGGGGGACGCTCTTGACCTGCGGGCCTGTTATGTGTTTCAGGGCATCACTAACCGGCATTACTGGGATACAGCCGTGTTCGTCGTCAGTATTTGCGATCAATCTGGCAATCAAGTCAACGCTAATCAAGGGTCTTGCAGCATCGTGAATTAGAGCGAATCTTTTACTCGAAGCCATTAAGCCATTCATCACTGATTCAGGGCGCGAAGAACCTCCTGCGACTAACTTTATTTTTATATCGCAAGTATATTCCTGATTAATGCACTCTTTCGGGACAACCAGGATTATATCATCAATGCCTGCCATGTGAGCTGCCTTTACACTATGAATCCATAGGGGCTGGCCGTTCAATGACATAAACTGCTTCAGTTCACGTTCGCTGAATCTGGTGCCGTGACCTCCTGCCGCTATGATAAAGCTGTAATCTGAGCTGCTACTTTTTGTTTTCATAGAATTCCACCGGAGTCCTGAAATCTATTGCTGCATGAAGGCTTGTCTTGTCAGCGTGTTCGACGTGAATACCTGCAGGGAGACCATATGCAAATCGTGTAATTTTATCGGGCCTGTGTTTACTTGCCGTGACAGCTTTCATGACTGCGAAATACATTAACTGCCCCGTTACGTTGGGTGATGTGCCGATTATTATCTCGCTGGGTTTAAGCGCGTCTATGTGGCGGGTTAGGTATTCGAGCTGTTCTTCGTCTGGTTCACCTGTGCTGAAGATTTGCCTGTGAGGTGTCATAACGTGATACAAGCCGTCATAAAACCCTGACTGTTCTATATTCATCAGGGCTTCAACGTCTTCAACGATGCATAATTTATCTTTTTCTCTTAACGGGTTAGAGCATATTTCGCAGGGGTCAACGCGCGAGATGTTCCCGCATTGCGAGCATATTTTGTAATCAGCAACAAGGCTTCTTATGAGGCCCGTCAACCTGTCAACCTCTTCAACTCCCTTGCCCATTAAGTAAAATATTATGCGTCTGGCACCTTCTGAGCCTATGCCGGGTAATTTTCTGAGTTCCCTGATAAGTTCTTCCATGACTTAAAGTGTAAGATACGCTTTTACATGCCTGGAATGAGTCCGCTAAGTCCGCCGGTGAGGGCACTCATTCTAGCGTTTGCTAAGTCTTTGGCTTTGCTTTGGCCTTCACGGACTGCACTGAGCACCAGATCCTCCAGCATTTCCTTGTCTTCAGGATTAATTATTTCAGGGTCAAGAGTTATGCTGACTATATCGCCCTGACCGTTGAAAGTTGCCTTGACCATTCCGCCGCCGACTGATGCCTCGACGTGTTCGTTTTCGAGTTCTGACTGAATTTGCAGCATTTTCGCCTGCATTGCCTGAGCCTGTTTCATGATGTTATTCACTTTCATTGTTATGTTCTCTCCTAAATTATTATTATTCAGAAAAATTTTTGCTGATTAATTCTATCACGAACGACTGTTCACAAAAAATTATTTAGCAATCAAAGACTTATGACCTTTTCACAGGTGAATATTTTCTCGAATATCTCACTCATGTCAGCCAATGTCCCCGCCCCGAGTACTTCTGTTATACCCATTCTATCAGCACATGAGTCAGAAATTAGAATTTCAACGCCGATTGACTCAAGTTCCCTTAGAGCGTCACAGACCGTAGAATTGTACGCAGCCAGCGAGACAGCGTTATTCATGAGGACAATGACATCAGGCTTGATTTTGGACTTGTTCAGAGAGGCGATAATCTTTGCTGTGAATTCAGGCATGTATTTTTTATTCTCATATGAAAGAATAACAGCAGAAGAATCTTTTATCACGTTGTTGTTCATGACTTTGACCTGCAACTTGGTCTTTGGATCGTCCTCAGTCAATAAGTCCTGAAGCTTAATGTCCGAGTTTGACTCAGGTTCCGGCTCCTGTTCTGATTCAATTTCACTATCTTTCTTTGAAGCCGATAGAAACATTACGCCGTCATCGTCTTCAAGAATCACTCTAAATCCTTCTGAAGTCAAGAACTTAGTTATCTCTTGAGATTGTGACGGACTGTCGATTAATATCTTTAACTCGTGTTCGTTTTCGTCAAGAGAATCCCGCACAAAATTTACAGCTTCCGGCCCCGTTTTTTCTGTAGCGTTTAAAGTCAGCATTTTATTAACTCATCACCCGCAATAAATTTTTGGAGTATATTATAGAATTATAATATCAGAAAGAAGGAATAATAATGCTTATATTTTGCAGAAATAAAATACTCGTGCGAAATAATATTTACGATTTCTCAGAAGAATATATTAAATCACACGAACTGAATAAAAGTTTTGAAGTAATCCGTTCATCAAAAGATTTGCCGTCTAACTGGCAGGGTTTACCGTCATGGCTTGATGTAAGCGATGTAAAAATTTTCCTTGACGGTGAAAAGTTAATCACCCTTCGCGATTTGTGGCACGTCTGCGGAGCAAGGGCTTTTTCAGTTGCAAGCAATGCATGGCAGTTCGCAGTCTGGTTCAGGGACGTAAAATTATGCTCTCACTGCGGGGGCGAGTTACTCACGAGCGATAAAGATTTCGGCAGAATTTGCAAAACATGCGGGGCTATGTTCTATGCACCTATATCACCAGCCGTTATCGTTGCTGTAGAACGTGAAGGTAAGTTGCTGCTGGCTCATAACACTGCATGGAGTGATAATCGATATAGCGTGATTGCAGGCTTTGTTGAACCCGGCGAGTCCCTTGAAGATGCCGTGAAACGGGAAATTAAAGAGGAAGTCTCTATAAGCGTGAACGAAATAAAATACTTTGGCTCCCAGACTTGGCCGTTCCCCAGAAGTCTGATGCTGGGGTTTACTGCAAAATATGAGTCAGGCGAGCTTCAACCTGACGGAGTCGAAATTGCAGACGCAGGGTTCTTCTCACCTGAGGAAATTAATGATATAAACATTCCTGACAAGGCAAGCATAGCAAGAAAGTTAATCGATAATTTTTTGATGAC
>JAFSQO010000356.1 GCA_017446645.1 Synergistaceae bacterium
GGGATTCCCGGCCCAGTCAAATAACGCCCTAATTCTTCCCCATGTAGTAGGAAAAAGCACAAGGTCGCCTGTCTTGAGGGTTCCGTCCTTCACTATGACAGTAGCTACGGGGCCTTTGCCTTTGTCGAGCCTTGCTTCGATTACTACACCTACAGGGCTTGCATCAGGGGTTGCCTTTAACTCCTGCATTTCTGCCTCAAGTAAGACTCGTTCGAGCAGGTCACTTACTCCGATTCCCTGCTTTGCACTTATCTCGACTGCACCAACATCACCGCCCCAGCCTTCAGTGTAGATTCCCAGTTCTGATAATTGCTGACGGACTCTATCTGGTTTTGCTCCCTGTTTGTCGATTTTGTTTATTGCTACGACTAGGGGGACTCCGGCTGACTTGATATGATCTATTGCTTCTCTTGTCTGAGGCATGACTCCGTCATCTGCGCCTATAACAAGAATTACTATATCAGTAACGTTTGCGCCTCGTGCCCTCATTGCAGTAAATGCTTCGTGTCCAGGGGTATCAAGGAAGACTATGGGCTTTTTGTCCTGCATTACGACATATGCGCCTATGTGCTGGGTTATTCCTCCTGCTTCGTGAGCTGCTATGCTGGAGTGCCTGATGTTGTCGAGCAGAGTAGTCTTTCCGTGATCTACGTGACCCATTACTGTAATAATCGGCGGTCGTTCGACTAGGTTCACAGGTTTTGACTCTGGCTTTTTATTAACGTTCACGTTCTCTATAACAGAAACTGGTTCGGGCTTTCTTTCAGGTTGAGTATTCTGAGGCTGTGGGTGTCTGTTGTCCTGCTTGGGTTTGCTGCTGCGTTCCTGCCTGTCTTGCCTGTCCGGGAAAAATTCCCTCTCGCGTTCTTCTCTGGAGTACCTGCTGTCTCTCTTATCGGGACGGGACTTTGCTCCTTCGGGTTTGTGCTGTTTTTTCTCCTGTGACGCGCTTTCGTTGGCTTCGTTGAGAATATTCTCGATAATTTTAGCTGTCTCTTCATCTATTGAACTTGAATGTGATTTCACGGGTATATCAAGCTGCATTAGAACAGCGATTAATTCTTTATTGCTCTTGTTTAGTTTCTTTGCCAGATCGTAAATCCTGATTTTATTATTCAAATGCAATACTCCTCTCGTTATTTGCTAATATTTTTTTTGCGAAACCGGAACTCAAAGGCAGTGCTATAATCTGAACGCCCTTACCTGGTGAGCCTGCAGCTTCTGATAATTCATCCGTGCTGATTGACTGTGTCAGGGTCTGATAGTTCCCTGCGAAATTTCTCACGCTTTCAGAACAGTCATTTGCGCTTATCACAAGAACTTTATGAGTGAAATTCTTGATGTTGTCAACGCCTATCAACAACACTCCGGCTTTACGCGAGAGTCCAATAAGGGCACGGAGTCTCCTGTTAGTTAAATCAATATTCCTGTTTTCTGCAAAGTTTTTCGAGAAAGACTCAAGCTCTGACCAGAATTCAGGGGCTATATTCCTGACTCCCAGTATATGAGCGAGCTTTCCTGATTTCTTTGCGAGTTCTATACACTCAGAATCCGGACAGATATATGCGCCTCGGCCAGGCAGCTTTCCGGCAATGTCAATCACCGGCTGACCTTCGGGACTTCTGACTATGCGTATTAAGTTATATTTGCTGCCCTTGACCCTGCAAATCGAGCAAGACCTCAAGGGCACGTGTTTTGCGTTATTTGTCATCATCAGTGAAGACATCATGGAAAATATCTTTAAGAGTCGGCATCCTGTCTGGTTCAATAGTCTTGATGTCAATCTTCCAGCCCGTTAATTTCGCGGCGAGCCTGACGTTCTGCCCTGCCTTGCCTATAGCCAATGATAACTGGTCCTGATAGACGTAGACTACGGCAGCTTTTTCTGAGTCAAGTGCCGGTTCGACCTTGGCAATCTGAGCGGGTGATAAAGCTCCCCTGATATACGTCAAAATATCCTCGCTGTAGGGGACTACGTCAACCTTCTCGCCTCTGAGGGCATTGCTGATTGCCTTGATCCTTGCTCCTCCTGAACCTACACATGCGCCGACGGGGTCAACGTTAGGGTCAAGGGTTACCAGTGAGACTTTAGCGCGTGATCCTCCATCTCGGACGATATTTTTTATCTCGATAATTCCCTGCTGAATTTCCGGGATTTCAAGCTCCATTAATCTCCTGAGCAGTCCCGGATGTGTCCTTGAGAGAATAATTTTAGGGCCTCTGGAATTCTGTTTAACGTCAAGCACATAGAATTTCATAGAGTTCCCGTAAATGTAGCGTTCACCGGGAATTTTTTCTTTGCGGGTCAACACTGCTTCGGTCTTGTCATTAATGTGAACTATAGTGTTATCTCCGTCATTCTTGAAGATTACTCCGGTTACCATGTCGCCTACTTTATCAGCGAACTCGCTGTAGACTATACGCCTTTCTTCGTCTCTGAGCCTCTGGGTAATGACCTGCCTTGCTGTCTGAGCTGCGATTCTCCCGAAGTCCGTAGGGTTGCGTTCAATCGTGATAACTCCTCCTGGTTCTGCAGTTCTGTCATATCTTTTTGCGTCACGAAGAGTTATCTCTGTGTCAGGGTCTTTGATTTCCTCGACTACCTTGCGGGATTCGTTTACGAGAATGTCACCTGTCTCAGTATTTATTTTTATCTCGATGTCCTGATTTCCTGTCTGAAATTTTTTATAGGCCGACAGCAAAGCAGCTTCGAGGGTTGAGATTATGATATTTACATCAAGCCCTCGTGCTTCTGACAAGTCATAAAGGGCTTCTATGAAGTTACGACCAAGACGCATTATTTCCTTATCCTCCTGTGCTTCTTGTTGTGTTGTGAGTTATTGTTTTCTTCATCTTTAAATCTAAAAACTAAATTGCCTCCCTTGATTAATTCAAACGGAATAATTTTTTCTTCTCCGTCAACTGACAGAGTTAAATTTTCACTGTCCGCTGACTTTATGATCCCCGTGAAGGTTTTGCGTCCTTCGAGCAGGTTATTGAGTCTTATCCGTGCTTCTCTTTCTTGGAATCTCTGATAATCAGCAGGCTTGTACAACGGTCTCTCAATGCCCGGCGAACTGACTTCGAGATAATAGCGTCCCTTGTCAAGTGCGGGAATACTGTCAGCATTGTCGTCAAGGAATTTATTGACATGTCCCGACACAAGCTCACAGTCTCCGGCGTTGATGCCCCCCAGTGTGTCAATGAGGACCTGAAGCTTCACCCGTCCGAACTCTGTTTTGATTCCCAAGTGAACGCATTCATAGCCCAAGCCTGTAATAATTAACTCGATTTCCTGTAAAAAATTTAATTCGCTCATAATGATTTTCTTTCTAAAATATTCAACATACTCATGACTCATAACAAAAAAGGAGAGGGTTTTACGTTCCCGCTCCTTTCATGTTCATGAAATTGTAATGAATTATACCGCATTTTTGCGTCAAAGCATAATCGCGTTTTGTGGAGATGTCCAGGCTTAAAACTTGTTAAAGCAATTAGGGCAAACATGGTAAACTATATATATGCACTCAGAGGAGGAATAATTCATGGCACAAATCACGTTTAATATAGATGATGACAGAAAAAAAGCTCTCGAAGAAATGATTAACTCAATGGGAATGAATTTCGACGCGTTTTTCATGGTTTATGTCGTTAAAGCATTAAGAGAAAGGCGCGTCCCGTTTAACATTAACGCTTATGATGACGATGATGATTACGACCCGTTTTACAGCGAGGAAAATATGGAACGTCTCAGGAGAGCAAAAGCTCAATTAGACGCAGGCAGAGGCGTTGAACACGAGCTTATTGAGGTAGACTGATGCGCAAATTATGGTCTGACCAAGCATGGGATGATTATTTATTATGGCAAGACGAGGACAAGAAAATTCTGAGAAAAATAAATAACCTGCTGAAAAGTATAGACAGAAACGGCTATGATTGTGAAGGACATCCGGAGCAATTGACAGGTAATTTATCCGGTACGTATAGCGTTCATATAGATAAGAAAAACCGTCTCGTTTTCAGCATAAGTAACGACACGATTGAGATATTGCAATGCGGTTCTCATTACGGAGATAAATAAATTTTTTAGGAGGTAATATTCATCATGTTCATGGACAAAGATTTTCTGCTCAACACAGAAACAGCGAAGACACTCTTCCACGAAACTGCATCAAAGTGTCCCATCATTGATTATCACTGTCATATCAGCCCTCGTGAAATCTACGAGAACTTGCACTATGACAGCATCACCCAGGTCTGGCTCGGCGGAGATCACTACAAATGGCGTTTAATGCGCTGTGCAGGGGTTCCTGAGAAATTCATAACCGGAGACGCTGACCCTAAAGAGAAATTCTTCAAATGGGCCGGAGTCATTGGCAAGGGCATCGGCAACCCATTATTCCACTGGAGCCACTTAGAGCTTCGCAAGTACTTCGGCTATCAGGGAGTTCTTAACTCAAAGACAGCTCAGGAAGTCTGGGACTTATGCAACGAAAAACTTCACAGGCCAGACTTTGGAGTCCGCGACTTAATCAACATGAGCAACGTTGAAATCATCTGCACAACCGATGACCCTGTTGATAATCTCGAATGGCACGCAAAGATCAAGGCAGACACCAGCTTCAAGACTCGTGTATTACCAGCATGGAGACCCGACAAAGCAATGAACATCGAGCGCGATGCATTCTCAGGCTATATCGAGAAATTGGGCGAAGTCGCAGGCTTCAAGATTAACACGTTCGCCGACCTCAAGGCTGCATTATCCAAACGCATGGACTTCTTTGCTTCTCAGGGCTGCAAACTCAGCGACCACGGACCGGATTATATACCATGCACGTTGGCAAGTGAGGCTGAAATTGAGGCAATTTTCAAGGCAAGACTTGAGGGCAAATTCCCCGATAAAGACGCTATTGACAAGTACAAAACTGCGTTCTTGCTCTTCGTAGCCCGCGAATATCACAAACGGGGCTGGGTCATGCAGATTCACTATGGCTGCAGACGCGATAATAATATCCCAATGTTCGAGAAGTTAGGGCCTGATACAGGTTTTGACTGCGTAAACAACACTGCTTCAAGTGTAGATACAGCGAAATTCATCGGCGAACTTCAGAGAGATAACACTCTGCCTAAAACTATTCTTTATAGCCTTAACGGTGTAGATAACGCTTCTATCGACACTCTTGCAGGGTGCTTCCAGGTTGACGAGAATAATATAGCAGGCGTAAGCAAGATTCAGCACGGTTCGGCCTGGTGGTTTGAAGATCACTTTGACGGCATGAACTCCCATCTCAGAACTTTGGGCAACTTGGGCTATCTCGCAGGCTTTATCGGAATGCTCACGGACTCCCGCAGCTTCTTGAGTTATCCGAGACACGAGTACTTCAGGCGCATAGTGTGCAGGCTCTTCGGCGAATGGGTCAGAGACGGCTTCTATCCTGACGACATCGAGACTTTAAGCGAAATCGTAAAGGGTATCAGCTACGAGAACGCTAAGAAATATTTTAACTTTTAGGTGATTAGTAAATGCAAAATTTTTTCTGGCATAATCCTACAGCATTAATCTTCGGCAAAGACACTGTGAAAGACTTGGCTGCCCACCTCAAGGCGGATAATGTCAAAAGCGTCTTGCTCGTTTACGGCGGCAAAGGGACTTTCAAGAGCGGTGCCTATGCCCAGGTTACTGACATGCTCACGAAAAACGGAATCAGCTTCCCTGAAGTAAATGACGTTAAGCCCAATCCGTTAATCGACAAAGTCCGTGACGGAATTGCGCGGGTCAAGGCAGGCGGTATCGATGCAATCATGCCAGTAGGAGGAGGCAGCGTATTTGACACTGCAAAGGCCATTGCAGCAGGTTCTTGCTATTCAGGGGACGTATGGGACTTCTTCGAGAAAAAAGCCCCTATCACTAAAGCCATGCCCATTTACGGAGTTTTGACTGCCTCGGCTTCGTCAAGTGAAGTGAATAACATTGCAGTTGTCTCTAATCCTGAGAGCGAGTTAAAGACTTCGATTACAAGTCCATGTCTTTACCCTAAAGTTTCTGTTATAGATCCTTCGTTTCAGATTACTTTGCCTGAAAAGCAGACGATTTACGGCGGAGTAGATATTATTGCTCACGTTTTAGAGCGCGTATTAGATGGCGATGAAGGCACAGAGTTAATCGATGAGCAGGGCTATGCGTTAATCCGGACTATGATGCGGGTAATTCCTGACTTGCTCGAAAACCCTAAAGATTATGACCTGAGAGCTGAGTATGCTATGGCCGGTGCTATGGCTCACTGCGGATTTTTATCTATGAGCCGTGAATTCAGGGGAGATTTCTCATCTCACAGAATGGGTCACTCAATCAGCTTATTATTCGGAGCTGCTCATGGTGCATCTTTATCCGTAATTATGCCTGCATGGGCAAGATACATGAGCGAGGACAATCCTGTGCCATTTGCGAGACTTGGTGAGGCTGTATTCGATATTTATGACGGCACTGACGAGGACAAGGCTGTAGAAGCTATTGACGCTCTCGAAGATTTCTTCAAGGAAATTAATGCACCGACTACATTACGGGAACTGGGCATTAAAGAAGACGACATTCAGAAACTTGCTGATACTGCTTCACACGGCGAAACCTTCGGGGTACTAGGGAAGCTGGAACCTGAAGATGTTCTTGAGATCTACAAGCTAGCATATTAAGAAGACTTTTCCCCCTGAGATATTCAC
>JAFSQO010000357.1 GCA_017446645.1 Synergistaceae bacterium
AATGGAGGAGAGCTTATATGCATGGAAGAACTTGGATGCAAGCAAAGCAATTACAATGGCAACAAGAAGGTCTGCAGAAGGGCTTACAGGAAGGCTTGCAGAAAGGCTTACAGGAAGGTCTGCAGAAAGGGCTAAAGAATGGTCTGCAGGCAGGACGCACTGAAGGCCGCGCTGAGACACAAACAGAGGCGTTAAGGCGTATGCACGAGGCAGGTATGGACGAGAGTCAGATAAAATATTTGACCGATTTGCTTTTCGGTGAGCGCAAAAATATATAACACGCATATGATTGTCTTATGGAGGAGAGCTTATATGCATGGAAGAACTTGGATGCAAGCAAAGCAATTACAATGGCAACAAGAAGGTCTGCAGAAAGGCTTACAAGAAGGACTGCAGGAAGGCTTGCAGAAAGGTCTGCAGGAAGGACGCAATGAAGAAAAATTTGATACTGCAAAACGTTTGCGTTTTATGGGCCTCTCCGATGAGCAGATTCAAGTTGCCACAGAGCTTTCACTTGAAGAGATAAGAACTTTATAACACGCAGGAGGCAAAAATTTTCTTGAAGTCAAATGACAAAATCACAATCAAAGGCGCACGGGAACATAACCTCAAGAATATAAATCTTGACTTACCGCGGGGCAAATTAATCGTAATCACTGGACCTTCGGGTTCAGGTAAATCTTCGCTGGCTTTCGACACGTTATATGCTGAAGGCCAACGCCGCTATGTCGAGTCCCTCTCAGCTTATGCCCGTCAGTTTCTCGGAGTCCAGAAAAAACCTGACGTTGACGAAATATCCGGGCTGTCTCCTGCTGTCTCTATTGAACAGAAAGGCACAGGCCACAATCCGCGCTCAACTGTGGGAACTGTTACTGAAATCTATGACTACTTCAGGCTCTTGTTCGGACGCATAGGCATTCCACATTGTCCAAAGTGCGGTAAACCCGTTCAGAGGCACTCACTTGACGAAATTCTTGATTATATTTTGACCCACGAAGATAATTCTCGCGTTGAGATTCTCTCGCCGTTAGTCAGAAATAAAAAAGGCGAATTCAAAAATTTGTTTGCTAAAATCAGAACTCAGGGTTACACAAGAGCAAGAGTCGACGGGAATGTTTTATATCTCGAAGAAGAAATCGAACTCGACAAGAGAAAGAAGCACTACATCGAGATAGTTATTGACAGGCTGAAAATCTCAGGCGAAAGACGCTCACGACTTGCCGAATCAGTTGAAGGCGCGCTGAAACTCTCAGGGGGCTACGTATTAATTTCACCCGAAGGCAAGGACGAGTACACAATGACTGAAAATTACTCGTGCCCCGACTGCGAGACAAGTTTACCCGAAATTGAACCCAGACTCTTCTCGTTCAATAACCCTATAGGAGCCTGCCCTGACTGCGGAGGACTTGGAAGCCATGAACACTTCTCAAGAGAGCTGGCAATTGACCCTGAACGCTCAGTTCTTGACGGCGCAATTATCCCCTGGAAGTCAAAGCCCCATGTAATCGAGAAGTTAAAGCTCTTCGCAGAAAAACATAACTGGGACCTGACTCAACCATACAAAAATTTGCCCGTTGAAGCTCAGGACTTTATCTGGCTCGGCTCAGGTGATGAGAAGCTGCCCATGATATTTGACGAGAAGGGAATCGCAAGGCCGTATATGGGACGCTATGAGGGTGTAGTCGGCTGGCTTGAGGAGAAATTAAAATGGTTCGCAGACAATGACAACGTTGCTGAGGAAGTCGCCCAATACAGAGAAGAGGACGTTTGCAAGACCTGTAACGGATTAAGGCTCAAGCAGGAAGCCCTGAACGTAAAGGTCTCAGGTTACGGAATTGGCGATTTGCTGGTCATGCCCGTTGATAAATTAGTGAATGTCATGCAGAATCTTGAACTCTCAAAATCAGAACATGCAATCATTGACCA
>JAFSQO010000358.1 GCA_017446645.1 Synergistaceae bacterium
CTGAAAGCATCATGTCCGCGCCTGGTTTACGTGCAAAAGTGAAAACCCTTTCGCCGTTTGCCGAGAGAGTCACGAATGCCATAGTAGTAACAGCTTCCTTGCAGAGTTCCTTGCAGACAGCCTCGACATTATATTTTGCAAGAGTATCCATTAGGAAATGCCCGAAATTATCTTCACCGACCTTGCAGCACATTGCGGAGTTCAGACCGTTCTTTGCTGCAGCGATTGCGACATTAGCGGGAGCTCCTCCTGCTTTACGTATATAACTTGCTTCCTCGCTGCCTGGTATGAAATCTATTACCATTTCACCGACAGCGTAAAGATCATTCATACTGTGAGCCTCCATATTTAAATTTAATATTTAATCTTGTATATTTTCTGAATGTCGAAATTATATAATAATGAAGCGAATTAGCGCAAATTTTTTGGCGAGGTAATATAATGCAATATAACTTTTACGGTTGGCAGAGTTCTTCAGGCGTTCATGCAATAAATAATCTCTACAAGGGAATTAACACGCCTTGTGACTTATACGATGCATTGCGTAATATCTGGTGCGAATACTCCTGCACTTCGAGACTTAGACCTCAATGGAGCGAGGAGAATATCACTTTGGGGCAGTGTTCAATAACGGCATTTCTTGCTCAGGATATTTTCGGCGGCAAGGTCTTCGGTATTCATAGACCTGAAGGCAGCATTCATTGCTATAACGTTGTAGGCGATTATGTCTTTGACCTGACCAGTGAGCAGTTTGGCAGCGAGCAGCTTGATTATTCTCACAACCCGGAACAGTCCCGCGAAGTTCACTTTAGTAATCAAGAAAAATTTGAGCGTTACGAATACCTTAAATCAGAGCTTAGGAAGGCTTGCAATGAGTGATATTATTCAGATTGTTGCGGCGTGGTTTATTGCTACGATTCTTTTTGCGATGTTAATAATCTATATATCGAAACACCCCCAGAAAGGTACAATGCCCCTGAAAATAATATTCGCTGTAATGTTTATCGGGGGAATGGCCTTATACTGCACATGTCATTATCTGGAGCTTCAGAAGGTTGCGAAAAGTATTGCGGAGAGTAAGGAATTGCCGGCTGACAAGTATTTGCATTGGCTAAAGGATGAGAACGCTTCATTATTTTATGTCCCCTACGTGAGCATGAGGGCAGTTGTAGATGTCGGAACGATGTTTTACGGCCGCTTCAACGGTGATGTATTTTTCAATCTGGATATATCTAAGGAGCCTCTAGCTGTAATGCTGTTCTGGCTGATTCACCTGATTGCTTTTTACACCGCAGCGAGTGCCCTTCTTATACGGTTTGGAAATGATTTGCTCAGGTGGATAAGAATAATAACGTCAAAAATTTCGGACGTAGATCTCATATTTGGGATAAATTCTGATTCTCTTTCATTCGGCAGAAATATATCTGACACAAAAGGCAGTATGCTCGTCTATGTCGATAATGTTGTAAGAGAGGATTACGAGGCTTCAATACGCGACATCGGAGGTCTTATTTACTCAGACAATGAAGCATTGAAGGCTTCACACTCATTCTTGAATAGAATACGCATTAAACCAAATAAAACAAAATTGAGACTTTTCGCCCTGTCGTCCGATAATGACAGGAATTTGGAATACGCCCGAATCATGCTGGAGAGTCTCCAGAAGGCCGGCATCTCACCTGAACAGACTGAGCTTGTCTTGCTTGGTACAGACGAATGGAAGGGAATGTTCTTTCAGTCAGACGAGAACCAATACGGTTATGGGAGCGTTGTCTCATTTGATGAGTTCGAGATGAGCGCACGTCTTCTAATTAATAAATACCCATTGTGTAACGCCATAAATTTCGATGAGAACGGCAGAGCTGTTGACGATATGAATGTCTTGATAGTCGGCTTTGGTCGCATTGGTCATGAGGTTTTGCGTAAGGTCATAGCTAACGGACAATTTGAGGGCAGCAATTTTCATGCTACGATATATGATCCAAATTTCGAGCATCGAACGGGTTTCATAATGTCTCAATACCCGAATATATTCGCAAATTATGACATTGACTTTGAACCCCAGAACGGAAGGAGCAGCAAGTTCTTCAATTTTGTGCAGGAGAATGCTTCGAGACTCAATTACATAGTAATCTGCATTGAAGACAGGGACGTTGCGAGGGACATTGCTATTCACATGGTAGACCGTCTGCAGACTATAGGTTATCCGCGTAATGTCTACACCTGTGACACAAAGAGCGTGAGGTGTTATTCCCGAAAAGCTCAGGAATGCACGACTCACTGGCTGTATGCTTCAGAGCTGCTTTATTCAGGTGATTTTGACAGATACGCTATGGAACTGAATCATGTTTATTCAGGAGGCCGGAACTTGCTTGAGGACTGGAAACGCTGTGACTACTTCGGAAGAATGAGCAGCCGTGCAAGCGTTGATTACCTGATACCCCTGATTCGTAAAATTAGCGCAAGCACATTAACTCCTGAGCAAAGAGAAAATCTTGCCCGCAGTGAGCACTTGAGGTGGTGTGCATTTCACTACGCGTTTGGCTATAATGTCATGGACAAGGGAGAATTTACCCAGCGTGTAAAGGATTATCAAGCTGAAATCTTAGAGCACGGTAAATCCAGAATCAAGCTGACGAAGGACTCAAAGAACTTGAAACACGTTTGTCTTGTTGATTGGGATGAACTTGACGAAATCTCTCAGATAGAGAACTCAATCACTCATGGAAATAGAAATTATAAGGACTATGACAGGGAGAACGTTAACATGGTCATGAAACTCACGCAGTCTGACGCTAAATAAATCAAATCTAAAGGAAGCCAGGAATAAATCATGGAGAAAGAAGCATTTAAGTATTTCGCCTTTATCAGCTACAGCCACAAAGATCAGAAAGTAGCTAAGAAGTTACAGAGAAGACTTGAGCGTTATCATCTTCCGTCAGCGTTGCAGAAATCTTACCCTGAACTTCCAAAAAGTCTGAAGCCGATATTTATCGATGAGTCCAATCTTGTTGCCAGAGGAAGTTTGCAGACAGCGTTGCAGGCAAATCTTGAGCGTTCAAATTACCTGATTCTCATTTGTTCACCCAACAGCGCGAAATCCGAATACGTTAATGATGAAGTCGATTACTTTATCAAGAATGGCCGTGTTGACCATATAATCCCCTTGATTGTTGACGGTGCGCCTCATTCGGACGATGATTCGGCTGAGTGTTTCCCTCCTGCGCTTATGGCATTACCCAGAGAACAGGAACCTTTGGGAATAGACCTGAAGAAGCATGGTGTTCGTGATGCATTTCTCAGAGTAATAGCTACGATGCTTGAGCTTGATCTTGATAATTTTATCTCGCAAGAAGCCAGAGAACGAAAGAAGAGAACTATGATTTTTGCTTCGATTGCGGCTGCCCTTGTGATTCTTGCGGGAATACTTGCATGGTATGGCAAAGATTTCGTTAATGAACTGTTATACAACGACATGGCACAATACAATATTGGTGATAGTTACTATACAAAGCGGGATTATGCCAAAGCCCTCGAATGGTATCAAAAAGCCGCTGACAATGGAAATTCTGAAGCCCAAAATGATATTGGTCATCTGTATTATAATGGTTTAGGAGTAACTCAAGATTACGAAAAAGCTGTGGAGTGGTATCAAAGAGCGGCTGAGAATGGAAATGCTATAGCACAAAATAATCTTGGAAATATGTACAGAAGGGGTAGAGGGGTAAAGCAGGACTATGCGAAAGCTCTCGAATGGTACGAAAAAGCCGCTGCAAAAGGAGATAATTCAGCACAAAGTAATATTGGTTACATGTACGAATTTGGTCTGGGAGTAATAAAAGATTATGCGAAAGCTCTCGAATGGTATGAAAAGGCCGCTTTAAATGGGAATGAAACAGCGCAATATAATCTTGGGAATATGTACTATTACGGTCATGGAGTAACACAGGATTATGCGAAGGCGATAAAATGGTACGAGACATCTGCTGTTCAAGGATATATTTCAGCACAAAAAGACCTCGCCTACATGTATCGAAATGGTAAAGGTGTAAAGCAGGATTATGTAAAGGCTGTGGGGTGGTATGAAAAGGCTGCAGCTCAAGGAAACGCTGCTGCTCAGTATAATCTGGGTGATATGTACTATTACGGTTACGGGGTAACACAGGATTATGCTAACGCCCTCGAATGGTATGAGAAAGCCGCTACTCAAGGATATGCTTTAGCACAAAATGACCTCGCCTACATGTATCGAAATGGCAAAGGTGTAAAGCAGGATTATGCTAAAGCCATTGAGTGGTACGAGAAAGCTGCTGCTAAAGGAGATGATGTTGCTCAGTATAATCTTGCTTACATGTACGAATTCGGTGAGGGGGTAAAACAAGATTACACGAAAGCCCTTGAGTGGTACAAAAAATCCGCTGCTCAAGGATATAACAGGGCTCAAAATAATCTAGGTGATATGTATTATTATGGCCTAGGAGTAACACAAAATTATGCAAAGGCTCTTGGATGGTATCAAAAAGCCGTTGTCAATGGAAATGCTTTAGCACCATATAATCTTGGTAACATATACTATTACGGTCGAGGAGTAAAACAAGATTATGCAAAAGCTCTCGAATGCTATGAAAATGCTGCTGCTAATGGAAGAAAAGAGGCGCAAAATGATATTGGCTATATGTACTACAATGGGCTAGGAGTAAAGCAAGATTATGCGAAAGCTACTGAATGGTATCAGAAAGCCGCTGCTCAGGGATATATTGCAGCACAAAATGATCTCGCCTATATGTATCAAAATGGCAAAGGTGTAAAGCAGGATTATGCTAAAGCCATTGAGTTGTATGAAGCCGCTGCTAAGAACGGAAATGCTAATGCTCAAAATAGTCTTGGCAATATGTACTACAATGCTCAAGGAGTAACACGAGATTACACAAAAGCTGTTGAATGGTACCAAAAAGCTGCTAAAAATGGAAATCACTGGGGGCAGTATAATCTTGGCAATATGTACCAAAATGGTATGGGGGTTATACAGGATTATGGGCAGGCCCTTGAATGGTACGAGAAAGCCGCTGCTCAAGGAAATGCTTCAGCACAAAACAATCTTGGTAACATGTATTATTCTGGGCAAGGAATAACGCGAGATTATGCAAAGGCTGTGGAGTGGTACGAGAAAGCCGCTAAAAACGGAAATCACTGGGGGCAGGGTAATCTTGGTGCTATGTACTATAATGGTCAAGGAGTTACGCAGGATTACACTAAGGCTCTGGGGTTGTTTGAGAAAGCTGCTGCTCAAGGGAATGCTAATGCTCAAAATAGTCTTGGCAATATGTATTACAATGGTCAAGGGGTAACACAAAATTACGCAAGAGCCGTTGAATGGTACCAAAAAGCCGCTGATAATGGCAATCATTGGGGGCAAAATAATCTTGGCAATATGTACTACAATGGTCGGGGAGTAACACAGGATTACTCAGAAGCTCTCAAATGGTATGAAAAATCTGCTAACAATGGCAATCACTGGGCACAATACAGTCTTGGTGCTATGTACTATAATGGTCGTGGGATAACACAAAATTACGCAAAAGCTCTTGAGTGGTATGAAAAGTCCGCTGCCCAAGGAAATGCTTCGGCTCAGTGTAGTATCGGCTATATGTACGGAAATGGCGTGGGAGTAAATAAGGATTATGCGAAAGCCCTTGAATTATACGAAAAATCTGCTGCTCAAGGGAACGCCATAGCACAAAATAATCTTGGCTACATGTACCGAAATGGCAAAGGAGTGAAACAAGATTACGCTAAAGCTATCGAATGGTACAAGAAATCCGCAGCACAGGGAAATGCGTCAGCGAAAAAGCAGCTCGCTAATATATACGAAAAAGGTCTGACAGTAGAACAAGCTCACGAAAAAGCAGCAGAATGATTTATTGCTCCCTCAAAGTCTCGCCGATTGCAATAAAAATCCCCCTCATAACTCAAGGGGGGAAAGAATTTATATCAGATCGTAAAACCTAAGTCTCTTCTCACATTCAGAGCGTCCCATAAGTTCAGCGACCTCGAAAATTCCAGGACTTACCTTCATCCCTGTTAATGCAAATCTCAAAGGCATCGCGTAGTCCTTCATCTTCGCGCCTTCCTGAGCAGCTATCCAGTTTCGTGCAGCCTGTTCGAGTTCGGGAGCCTTCCAGTCATGAGAAAGCAACTCTGCGAAAAACGGCTTCAGCTTCTCTTTATCAAGACCTTCAGCGTTCCAGCGTGCCTTCACCGGTTCAAACGATACGAAGTAATCAGAGAACTCCGCCATCTCTTTTGCTGTACGTCCGCGTCCTGCCATTAGAGTCAATGCTTCGGCGAGATACTTATCATCATGCTCACTCACTGGGAGTCCCGCCTCAATCCAGAAGGGCTTTACCATTGAGAGCCTTACTGCAGGGTCAAGGGCCTTTAAGTGCTCCTGATTGATGTAGTTGAGTTTGTCGAAGTCAAACACTGCTGCCTTACGTGTTACCCTTGAAAGCTCGAACCATTCAGCAGCCTGGGGACGTGTGAAGATTTCTTTGTCATCGCCAGCCGACCAACCCAGTAAAGCCAGAAAGTTAAACATTGAGTCAGGCATGTAACCCATATCGCGATACTCGTAAATGCTTGTAGCTCCGTGACGTTTGCTTAATTTTTTCTTATCACGGCCAAGTATCATAGGCAAGTGCGCAAATTCCGGAACTTCCCAGCCTAACGCCCTGTAAATTAATATTTGCTTGGGGGTGTTGGATATATGATCTTCGCCCCTGATTACGTGGGTGATTCGCATTAAGTGATCGTCAACTACAACAGCGTAATTATATGTAGGCATTCCGTCGCTCTTAATCAGAACTAAGTCCTTGAGCTTGTCCGAATCTTTTTCCCGTAAACCGTCACTCATTACGTCAATTTGTCCGTAGACTATATCTTTGAACGAAATATCATGCCCTGGTTCGACCCTGAAGATTATTGCCTCGCCGTCCCGATAAGCCTTGCCTTCGTCAACAAGTCTGTTTGCGTACTCACGGTAAATATCGAGCCTCTCTGATTGTCTGTAGGGTCCGTAATTACCGCCGATGTCAGGCCCTTCATCCCAGTCAAGGCCAAGCCATACCATGCCGGACATTATGGTCTGCTCGTATTCTTTCGTTGAGC
>JAFSQO010000039.1 GCA_017446645.1 Synergistaceae bacterium
GGGGGATAGGCTATGGGATTGAGTGAATATAGACTCGGTGAACTTATTGAATTATTCTCTGAGAAGTGCGGACGTTCTGATTTGTCGATGTGGGACGTTTCGGGAATTAACAGCGACAAAGAATTTTTTGAACCTGCAAGACAAATCGGAGAAGACACGAGCAATTATAAAAATGTTCCGCCTGGATTTTTTGCTTGTAATCTTATGCACGTTGGACGCGATAAAGTTTTGCCCATTGCACTAAACACTACAGACAAAAATAAAATTGTGAGTCCTGCATATACGGTTTTCAGAATCACAGATGATATTTCTCTCAGCAGGGAATATTTCTTCATGATGCTAAAATCGACTGAACGAGACAGATATTTTTGGTTTCACGCAGACTCTTCCGTAAGAGATGGAATGCAGTGGGAGGACATGTGCGACATCACGATAACCCTTCCGCCCCTGAGCATTCAGCAAAAGTACGTGAGAATCTATAACGCCCTGAGAGAGAATTTACGGGTTTACGAGCGCGGACTTGAGGACTTGAAGATGGTCTGTGACGGATTCATTGAGGACTTGAGGCGAAAGATACCGTGTGAGAAGATTGGGGGGTATATTGTGGAAAGCGTCAAGAAAAATGATTCAGGTTTAAGCGTTGATTATGTACGAGGATTAGCAACTAGCAAAGAGATTATCGAGACTAAAGCGGACATGACAGGAGTCAATTTATCAACCTATAAACTTTTGCAGCCCGGACAAATCGCATATGTTCCAGACACTTCGAGACGAGCTGACAAAGTTTCTATGGGGTTCAATGATACGGACAACACGTTTTTAGTTTCTTCTATTTCTATTGTGTTTAGTACAGACTCAGAAAAATTATTACCGGAGTACTTGATGCTTTTCTTATCGCGTTCTGAGTTCGACCGTTACGCCCGCTTTCATTCGTGGGGATCAGCTCGTGAGAATTTCTCATTCGAGGACATGTGCGATGTTTCGATTCCCATTCCCGACCTTGCGACTCAGGAGTCAATCGCAAATATCTATAAAGTGTATCAAAAGCGTAAATCCCTCAGCGAAAAACTAAAATCCCTGATAAAATCAATCTGTCCTGTACTCATTAAGGGTGCACTTGAAGAAGCACAGAAGGAGAGTTAATAATGTCGTTCACCGAGTCAGATTACGAAAACGCTTTTATCTCAATGCTTGAATCCGAGGGCTGGCAGTATCTCAGGGGCAGCAGCATTCCCAGAAGCTCGCAGCGTGAAGTCCTCTACGTTGATGATTTCGAGCAATTTCTCAGCAGGAGCAAGCCGGAATTGACTCCTGAAGACATTCGCAAGGTCATCGACAGCTTCAGACTCGTAGGAGCAGAGAGCGAATTCTCAGCACTTCACAAAATTTACAACATGCTTGTGAACGGAGTCAGGCTCATTCATCAGGACGGCAGCCCGGAGATGATTGATCTGATTGACTTTGAAAAGCCTTCAGAAAACATTTTCAGGGTCGTCAATCAATTTGAAGTCGAGTACTCCAACAGCGGCCAAGTCGAGACAAGAAGACCTGACGTGCTGTTATTCGTGAATGGTATTCCCCTTTGCATAATCGAACTCAAGAACCCTGCGAACGAGAACGCTACGATTTACGATGCCTGGAAGCAGATACATACTCGTTACTGGCGGGATATTCCTCACCTTCTGCATTATTGTCCTGTTGCCTGTATCTCTGACGGGGTGAACACCAGACTCGGCACTGTGAGGAGTCCTTATGAACATTTCTATGCATGGAAGAAAGTAAATCACGATGACAAAATTGCGTCCGGTTCGTTCGAGCAGACTCAGAGCATGATTAAAGGAGTGTTCGAGCCTGCAAGATTCCTTGAGATTTTACGGGATTATATTTACTTTCCTGATTTCAATTACGACAACGAGGAGCGCGAAGTAATCTGCCGTTATCCACAATTCTTTGCTGCAAGATTGCTCAGGGACAGCATAATCAAGTCAATTAACTCACACACTAACAGGGGCGGGACTTACTTCGGAGCTACGGGCTGCGGGAAAACTTTTACAATGGCATTTCTTGCGAGACAATTAGCACTCAGGACAGGCACATCACCTACTGTCATAATGATAGTGGATCGTGAGGATCTGCAGACTCAGGGAGCAAATCTATTCATGAAGAGCACTGAATTCTTGAATCTCGGTGAGGTCAAAGTAGTTGAAAGCCGCAAACACCTTCGCAGCGAATTAAAGACCCGTGAGAGCGGAGGCTTCTATATCTGCACGATTCAAAAGTTTTGCGACAGGGAGAATGACAGTATCGGCGAGATCAACAAGCGCAACAACATCATTTGCTTTTCGGACGAGGCTCACAGGACTCAGCTGGATATTTCGCGCGGATTCAGCCTGAATGATTCGACTGCAAAAATATCGAGACCCTATGCTCAAGTCTTGAGGGAGGCTTTCCCTAATGCTGTCTTCGTTGGTTTCAGCGGTACCCCGATTGAGGCGACTTACCAGACTTTCGGCGAAGAAGTTGACAGATACACGATGGATCAGGCAGTTTCTGACGGTTTGACAGTGCCGGTAAAGTATCACCCCAGAATTGCAAGAGTTCTTCTCGATAAAGAAAAGATTTCCCAGATTGAAGAATATTACAAGTCTTGTGCCGAGCAGGGTGCGACTCCTGAGTCAGTTCAGGCGAGTAAAACAGCAATGACATCAATGGAAGTTATCCTCAGTGAACCGTCAAGGCTTGAGCGTCTTGCAGCTGACATTCATGATCATTATCTTGACTCCTGCATGAATGCCCCAGAGAGAGTCCAGAAGGCTTTTGTTGTATGCTCGAACAGGAATACGGCTTATAAACTCCTGAAGATATTTATGACTCGTTACCCTGAATGGTTCATCGAGAGAAAGAGTCCTGATGATTCAAAGCTTGCTCCCGAAGACTTGAGGGAACTGAAGCCCTTGCCCTTTATGTCAATGATAGCGAGTGCTGACAAAAACGATGAGCCTGACATGTATAACTATCTCGGAGGAGTCAGGAACGACAAGAGAAATGGTGAGCTTGCTGACTCATTTAAGGACGACAAATCTAATTTCAGAATCGCAATAGTCGTCGACATGTGGATTACAGGCTTTGATGTCCCTTCATTGACTTATCTGTATAATGACAAGCCTTTGCAGAAACACATGCTGATTCAGACTATAAGCAGGGTTAATCGCAAGTATCCCGGCAAAGAGTACGGCCTTATAATCGACTATATTGGAATTCGCGAGAACATGCGGCAGGCAGTGAAGCTTTACGGCGGCGAGAGCTGCGTTGCTCCTTCAGAAGATGACGTTCAGCAGGCGCAGGATTTTTTCAGCGAGGAACTTTTCATGCTCAAGAAATTATTCACCGGCTATGATTTGGGGCCTTTCATGAATCTTGACTCAGTGCTTGACCCTTCAGCGAGATATAGATTGCTTGCCCGTGCGGCTGAATATGTCTTTGCTTCGACTCAATATTTCAAGATAGAGGCCAAGAACGGCAAGAGAGTCGACTCTGTAATATTCCGCGAATATTTTCTGCGTACAGTCAAGAGAATGCGTGCAGCCTACGATATATGCCAGCCCTCAGGAGTCCTGACTGACGAGGAGTTATCGCTTGCCCAGTGCTTTATGGCAGTAGCGGGTCTTGTCCGCAAAATGAACGGCACAGGCGATATTGACACGGACATAATGAATCGTAACGTTGCTCGAATGATCGAAGAGGCCCTGAAATACAACAAGGTAGAGAGTGTCTTTGATGAGTCTAATCTGGAGTCAGAGTCTGAATCTGAGTCAGAAGACATTTTCAGTCCTGAATATCTTGATGAGCTTAAATATATCCGAATGCCTGCAACGAGGCTTGAATTATTAATAAAATTATTGCGTAAGAGAATCAAAGAGTACGGCAAGACTAACAGGATCGCAGCTAAAAAATTTCAGGAGATGCTCGAAGATACAATCAAGAAATATCATGAACGCCGTGAAAGTCTTTCAGCTCAAGAAGCAGGAGAAGCCCAGGAAGAAGCCAGCGAGAAAATAATTCAGGATGCATCAGAGCAGGCACGGAAAATCTTAGAAGCCTTGAACGAAGACCGTGAGAGTTTCCGTAAAGTGGGCTTGACGTTCGGGGAGAAGGCATTCTATGACATCTTGATGACCTTGCGTGATAAATACAATTTCGTCTATGGCAAAGATCAAAAATTCTTAGATGGTGTAACAGTTAATGACTCGTGCAAGTCTTTAGCCGTGAAGATAAAGAATATCATTGACACGCGATCTTCTTATTCTGACTGGCTGAATAATCAGATTGTTAGGGATCAGCTTAAGTTCGACATCAAAGTCTGCCTGATTAAAAACGGCTATCCCCCTCAATACAGCCCGGAAGTTTTCAGGCAGGTTATGGAACAGGTAGAAAATTTCAAGGCCAATAACGATTGAATAATTTTGCAGGTCAGAGAGAGAATATCCCCGGCCTGCCTTGTGAGTCTATCTTCCGCCCATACGACCGTAGCCGTCTTTTGCGAGTTTCCTGATTTCGTCGCTGCTGTTAGGGTTCCTGTAAGCCTTCATGTACCATTCGCGGGCTTTCGGACCGTTTATGCTGATTCCCTTGCCCTGTTCATACATGTTGCCGACGTTGTATTGCGCTGTAGGGTTGCCCATGTCTGCCGCTTTCTTGTAGCACTCAAAGGCTTTTCTGAAATTTTGCTTAACGAATTGGCCGTTAAAGTACATAACTCCCAGATTATTTTGGGCATCAGAGTCTCCCAGAAC
>JAFSQO010000040.1 GCA_017446645.1 Synergistaceae bacterium
ATATTTTGGGTGATTATTGCTTCACGGATTGATGCAGCTGCCTGCTCTCGAACCGGTAATAATTTGACAGGTTTTAGATTCAACATGATGATTCTTCCTCCTCAGCATTTTTATTTTCTGTCCTGATACGAATTAATTCATCTGCTAGGACTTCAGAATAAGCAATATAACATGACTTTAACGTGCTTGTTTTTCTCAATGAGAGTATAAGTTTCTCAAAGACTGAATTTATTTTTGTGCCGTCAGAATGTTTCAGAACGAATACTAAATAAGTCTCCGTTATTATTTCAAGAAATTTTTTTCGTAACGGTGTATTTATGTTCTTGTAAAGCTCCCTGTGAAAATCTGCCTGGCTCGTTATTAGTGAAAGTTCCGTCAGTCTTTCGCAGGAAAAGTTTTTTATGGCTTCAAGTTCAAGCAGTGACATATCAGTGAATAAATCTTTTATTGCCTCGTCATCAAGAGTTATGATTCTTACGTGCTGATTTGGCAGCTTCTCAATCAAGCCATGATACTCAAGCACTATTAACGCCTCACGCACAGGGCTTCTCGAAATTCCCAGAGCATCAGCAAAATCGTTTTGGGCAATTTCGCCGGAAAGTTCACCGATTAGAATTGCGTCCCTGATGATTTCGATTGCATTACCTGATTTATATTTTTTTCTGAGTTCCAATTTTTTCATGATAATATAAATTGTATTCATTATTTTGATATTTGTAAATAAAGTTTTGAGAGCAAGCGCGAGGGTTTTATATAAATCTTTGCAACGAATTAATTTATGTGATATTCTAAGTTCCAAATTTTCGCACAAAATTTTCATGCTAATCATAAAGCATAAACATAAAAAAGGAGGAGCTTGTCGGATATGGGATTTCGTACAATAGAAGAGCTTTGCAGTGAACTTGACGAAAAACGCAAATCAGCTCTTACAGGCGGAGGAGAAGAAGCCGTCTCGAAACAAAAATCCAAAGGCAAAGGCACAGCCCGCGAACGTATAGCGCAGCTTCTTGACCCGGGGTCATTCGTTGAGATCGATGAATTTGTGACTCATCGCTGCAACAACTTTGGTCTCGATGAAAGAAAGCCTCTCGGTGACGGAGTTGTTACAGGCTGGGGAACTATTGAGGGGCGCAAGGTTTTCGTCTACAGTCAGGACTTTACTGTTTTTGGCGGTTCACTTGGCGAAAAGCACGCTGATAAAATCTGCAAAGTTATGGACATGGCTATGCAGATGGGTTGCCCTGTAATCGGCATTAATGACTCAGGCGGAGCAAGAATTCAAGAGGCTGTTGACTCTCTCAACGGCTACGGGAAAATTTTTAAGCGCAACACCCTTGCAAGCGGTGTAGTCCCCCAGTTTTCTGTCATAATGGGACCTACAGCAGGCGGTGCTGTCTATAGTCCTGCCCTGACGGATTTTGTTTTCATGGTCGATAAAGAGAGCATCATGCATATTACAGGCCCTGAAGTGATTAAAGCCGTAACAGGTGAAGAAGTTACAAGTGAAGAGCTTGGCGGGGCAGTTACTCACAACACAGTAACGGGCGATGCTCATTTCTGTGCAGCTGACGAGGCAGAGTGTTTTGCCCAGGTTCGCAAGGTCTTGTCATATTTGCCTCTCAACAATCTTGATGATGCACCATTTAAAGCTACTCAGGACAGTATTGACAGGGCAGATTTGGCTTTACGCGAGATCGTCCCAGTTAATCCCAATAAGAGCTATGACGTTCATGAAGTATTATGCAGGGTCCTTGATGACGGAGAATTCACTGAAGTCCAGGCAGGTTTCGCAAAGAATATCGTTACAGGTTACGGGAGAATCGGCGGGCGTTCAGTCGGAATAATAGCAAACAATGCTGACGTTATGGCAGGTTGTCTTGACATCAATGCTTCTGATAAGGCTTCGAGATTCATTAGACACTGCGATGCCTTTAATCTTCCCATTATTACTTTCGTTGACGTTCCCGGATATTTGCCCGGCTTAGATCAGGAAAAGGGCGGAATAATCAGGAAGGGCGCGAAATTGTTATATGCCTACAGTGAAGCAAGTGTGCCGTTAATCAGTGTAGTAATGAGAAAAGCATACGGCGGAGCTTATATCGCAATGAGCAGCAAGGCACTCGGAGCAGACGTAGCTCTTGCTTGGCCTCAGGCAGAAATTGCAGTCATGGGTGCAGAAGGTGCAGCAAGCATAGTCTTCAAGAAAGAGATTGACGGTGCAGATGACCCAAGCGCAAAGAGGCTTGAGAAGATTGACGAATACCGCGAGGCATTTGCAAATCCCTACAGGGCAGCAGAACGCGGCTATGTCGACAGAGTCATCATGCCAGAGGAGACACGCAAGGCAATCGCTCAGGCACTTGACGGCATCGAGAGCAAGAGGGAAACTCGTCCGGCTAAGAAACACGGAGTAATTCCTCATTAAGAAAAATTTTCGGATTTAGAAATTTAGATTCAGAATTTTAGATTAAGATCAGATAGGAGGAAAGATTCATGCATTTTGAAGGACTTGCCGGAGCTATCAACGTCAGCATCGTAGCATTCTCAATCGTATTCGGAGTATTGCTTGTCCTCACCGGAGTAATTTTCGGAATGAGATTATTTGCAGGTGCACCTGAAGAAAAAAAAAATGATGTAACACCCAACAAACCTGCAGCTCCAGCAAAACCAGCAGCTGCAACGACAAAGGCAGCGGTTTCTGGTTCAGACAAGGCAAAGATCGTAGCAGCAATCACGGCAGCAATCATCGAGTTCACCGGCTCTCAGGAGTTCAGAATCTTGTCAGTACAGCCAGAGGGTTCAGGTGTCCCCGGAGATTTCTGGACATCACGCTGGAAGACTGCAGGAATGTTAGGGCTTAACTCTAACAGGTTAAACCGCAAGTGGCATTAATTAATTAATTAATAACATGAAGAGTATCATGAAAGGAGAAAATTAAATCGTGAGTAACAAATACAGAGTCATAGTA
>JAFSQO010000359.1 GCA_017446645.1 Synergistaceae bacterium
AATTTACGAGTACGACATGTCTGTTGCCATGGCTGACCCTAACACTTCAGTGATCTCAAGCGCAGCCTTCCAGAACGAATTCAAGAAAAAATGGGGCACAAGTCCTTCAGCAATTCTTGACATGAGCGAAGTATATCCTGACTTTAGCATCAAGAAAGCCTCGGACTATAAGGCAAACACTACCCTGTATCTTGCAGCTGCTCAGGCTCAGAGACCGGGAATTAACGTCAGCTTGTCCGAAAGGACGGACGGTGATTTACTGCCCTTGACTTACTCGTGGACTTTGAAGGGCGCGGATATTAAATACTTGCTCGGTGATGATTACCAGCTCGGCGATGCCAACGAGAAATTAGCTACGGATTTGTTCTCAGTGATGAGCATTAACCTAACGACCGCAAACAACAAGAACATCAATGTCGTAAATGCAGACAACGCTAGCACCTTATTCAACAACAAGGCTCTCGTCCTGTCAAAGGCAGACTCGAATAACGGAGTTCATATTGACCTGACTGCATATATTGCTCACGTTGACGGCGGTACTGGTACTCAAATCGTGAATAATCTCTTAATCGTCCCTGATAATTTAGATTACGACGAAATCCTTGACGGAACAATGTGGCTGGCATACGGAACCACCAGCGGCAACAATAACGGAGGTAATAACAACTCTGACGGTAACTCTGACAGCAATTCCGGAGGCAGCGGAGGCGGAGGCGGCGGCTGTAACTCCCTTGCACTTGGTCTTGTTGCAGCAGGTTTGTTGTTCGCATTGAAACGTAAGTAAGATTTATTGCTACTCTTTTTCACACAGCAGGTTTTCTGGTTTTAAAATCAGGGCCTGCTTTTTTCATTATTATTCACAAAAAGAACCCCCGCATTGCTGCAGAGGCTCGTGAACTTATAAAATAATTTACTTACTAAAACTAAACGTTTTCGCCGAACTTCACGCCTTCATAATCATCAGAGTTCGTGAGAAGTAACACTACTGTGTCAGGGTGTCCCGCTGCCTTGATTTTCTCGCGGTCAAACTTCATTAACTTCTGGCCCTTCTTGACTTTGTCGCCTTCTTTGACGAAATCCTCAAAGCCATCGCCCTTCATTTCGACAGTGTCAACTCCAACGTGAATCAGGACTTCCATATCGTTCTCGCCGCTTATACCGATAGCGTGCTTGCTTTCTGCTACAGAACTTATTTCGCCGTCAATAGGAGCATAGACAAACTCGTCTTCGGGCTGAATTCCTACGCCCTGTCCAAGTGTTCCTGCTGCGAAAGTCGGGTCAGGGATTTCTGTGTAGGGGATAACTTTCCCGGCTGTGCACTGGGCTATCTCACCTGCTGAGGAGCTGATTACCGTTGCGAACTCCATAATTTTTTCGGGAATTGCTTCAGGAGCTGGAGCTGCTTCTGCTTCGGGAGTCTCTTCTTTCCACATGATCCATGATAATACGAAAGCGATACCTCCGGAAATTGCAAGCAAAACCGTGTACTGCATGGGCTGTGCGATTGTCAGATAGCCGGGGATTCCTGTAACGCCGTATGCCTTTGCGCCTATTCCAGTGAATGCTCCGTAGAGTGCGCCTACAGTTCCGCCGATCATTCCTGCAATAATGGGC
>JAFSQO010000360.1 GCA_017446645.1 Synergistaceae bacterium
AGCATAAATCAGGCATTGACCGGTGAATTAATCGAAGTCCTGGCTGACGATCCTGCACCCAGAGGCGAGGGCTTGCTTCAGGGACGAACACCGAGTGATAAAGTCGTGATATTTGAAGGGAGCAAAAAGCTGCTTGGTGAATTCGTTAATGTGAAAATCACTCAGGCCGAAGCGTGGTGTCTTCATGGAGAATTAATTTCGTGATGAAGTCAATATCAAGGCTTTGAGCGAGTAACCCTGCAATAGAGTTAAAGGCAGCATCAAACCCTGCGAGTTCCCTGATAGTTGAGGGTCTAACACAGCCTGACGACAAAGAGTCCTCGTAGGGGATATTTACGTCAGCAAGGTAAGGCACAACACCAAGCACTTTAACGCCAGTGTAATCCTGTGTCCACTTGACGGCAGACTTGAATAACTCAATATCGCCTCTAAATTTATTGAAGATTATGCCCTTGACGCGATTCCTGTCCTGAAAAAGGAGTTCAAGGGTTCCGACAACAGCAGCCAACGAGCCTCCTCTGTCAACGTCACTGACTAAGATAACTGGGGTATCAGCTTCACGGGCTATTCTCATGTTTACGATTTCGTGAGCATTTAGATTTATCTCTGCGGGACTGCCTGCGCCTTCGATAATTACTGCATCAAAGTGTTTGCTGATATATTTCAGGGCCTCACGTACTGCACAAATGCCTTCATGTTCTGCGAATTCGCGGTAATTTCTGCTCTCTGCGGTTCTGTGAAAGACTTGACCGTTAAGAATTATCTGTGAGGATTTCTCATGCATTGGCTTTAACAGTATGGGATTCATGTATACTTCAGGTGTTAATCTTGCTGCCTGAGCTTGTACTGCCTGAGCCGTGCTGAGTTCGAGACCTTCAGGTGTGATATAAGAATTATTGCTCATGTTCTGGGACTTGAACGGACACACTTTAACTCCCCTGTCAGAAAGCAATCTGCACAGTCCTGTAACGATAAAGCTCTTGCCTGAGTCGCTTGATGTCCCTTGAATCATAATGCCCCGCATGAAGTCAAAGCCTCCAGTAATAATTTATTCTCGTGTGAATGTCTCGCTGCAACACGTATATATTTTCCCTCAAGTCCTGCAAAGTTTCCAGTGTGTCTGACAACTAAGCCCTTTTCAAGCAAATATTTAATTAACGCATAATCATCATGAACTCTTATCAAAAAATAATGCACTGACGAATTCATCACGTCAATGCCTGCCTCTCTTAATGACTGCATGAATTCAGGAGCTTCTTTAGTGTAAAAGGCTCGTGTCCTCTCGTAAAAGCCTGTATCATTCAGGAAATATAATGCAAGTTCCTGAGCAACTGCATTAACGCTCCAAGTAGGCTGCAAGTTTCGCAGTGAGTTAATGATTGACTCGTTCGCAATGACGTAGCCGATTCTAACGCCGCTCAAGTGAAAGATTTTCGTGAGTGAACGCAAGATAATAACGTTCTCGAAACCGCATAATCTCTCAGGTGAAGCATTAATATTAATCAGGAAGTCAATATAAGCCTCATCGATTATGAATCTTGTCTCAGGATAACGAGCTATTATCTCACTCAGATTATTAATATAATTTCCAGTCGGGTTATTGGGATTAACGAGAATAAAATTATCAAAGCGTGAACTCTCCTCAATCGTGAAGACCCCCTGAACCTCACGGAATGCCCGCAAATACTCAGAGTAACAGGGCTGCAATATTCCGGTGTTCTGACCCTCGAAAAGTCTGGCAAGCAAGAATATGGCCTCGTTTATCCCATTCGTGAATAATATTCGTGACGGTGAAATATTTTCGCGTTCAGCAATTATCTTCACTAGTTTTGCACACTCATAATCAGGATAACTCGAAGCAAGAGACGCAATATCAATATCATTAATTTCAGGCCATGAGAGTATATTAACGTTCGTGCTGAAGTCTATAATTCTCTCAGGCATCTTCACGTTAAAAGCAGCGTATAATTTCTCAGGATTAGCACCATGATTAATATTATTACAGCAAATAAAGCACATGATCTATCAAGCAGCCTCCAAGCTCTGACTATATCATAAAGTTCGCAGTCTTTGCCCTGTGAGTTAATTACAGGACGGGCGACAAACCTGCCATCATAGAATGCCCCTCCGCCGAGTTTTATGTCTAATGCTCCTGCAAATGCGCTTTCACCGTGAGCAGAATTCGGGCTTTTGTGATTTAATCTGTCGTGAAAAAATACCCTTAATGCCTGAACGTTACAGCAAGCTATGATAACTCCTCCCAGTCTTGCAGGAATGAAGTTTAATGCATCGTCGAGTTTAGCGGCAAACTTTCCGAACTCCTGAAATTTCTCATAGCCAATCATTGAGTCCAGTGTACTCGAAGCCTTGAAGAGCCACACAAGCAAGCACGAAGCGTTAATCAAGCTGCCGATAAACGCATAAAACATCACTGAGATCACACCGTCAATCGAATTCTCTGATATAGTCTCGATTGTTGCAGAAATTATTTCACTCTCGCAAAGATTTCCGGTATCGCGTCCAACTACGAATGATAAATACTTTCTAGCATCGTCAATATTATTCCGCATCAGGGCATGTAATATAACGGCAGTCTCGTCCTTCAGGTCACGCCATGCAATTGCAGAGTAAAGCAGGTAAATCTGAACGAGAGAATTATAACCAGTGAGGTAAAGAACTCCCCAGACAGAAAGCCCGGTAACGCCCAAAGTTATAACACAAAGAACAAGCCCCCGCGAAAAATCATGAGGGCCTGTGCAGAGTCTTGACGATAGAAAATTTATCAGCGTCCCGATTAATCTCACAGGGTGAAAAAAGTTTTTCGGGTCTCCGATTGCAATATCAAGGATTACAGCGACTGAGAAGAGTGACGCAAAATTATCAGTCATTGCCCTCCTCGTCACCTGCTCCGCCTGTTGTCAAGTTTGCTGCTGTGACTGTGCCGTCTTTGGCTCCTGTCTCGCGATAAAGACTTACGGACAAGGTCATATCATAGCCGTCAAGCTCGTAATAAAGCCAGTTCACGTTAATATCTTCAGACGGTGACTCGCGATATGTCGGAGTGCCTAATTTCCTGCGAAGCTCTGACATGCTCATTCCCATGATGTTCATGCCGAAAAATTCTTTACAGGCTTCAGAGTCTTCTTCGGAGTTGTTCGAGTAAAAATTATATGGCGGACGTTCGCCCTGTTTCCTCATTTTCCTTGAGTATTTCTCATAGAGATTAGAAGCGGCCTTACTCTTGCCTCCCATCTTGAGCCTTACCCCTGTCTGTGGCAGCCAACCAGTTTTGCCGTCAATCGTGACTTTGTACCAGAGATTATTATCATCATCACGCACTGCACTGGGAACTTTTACCCATTTTTCGGGATTTGCAACTTCAGTGTAGCGTGAATCGAAACTTGCCTTCCTGTAGAGCCTTAAGTCTGACTCGAAAGAATACGCCCATTGACCTTTACCAGACGGCACACGAGGCGCAGGATCAGCGAATGCGATTGAAGCA
>JAFSQO010000361.1 GCA_017446645.1 Synergistaceae bacterium
TCCCTGTGAGCAAGGACGAATGACATCGAAGGCAGGCTATACTCCGAAGTGTCAGGGCTTATAACGTAATCAGAGTATTTGCGCTCGCCTACACCCATTGACTTGACGACATACTGAAAGGCATTTGCAAGAAGTTCGTTGTCATTGTTGAAGATTATCCTGTTTATGATTGGTGAATGAGTTATTTCGAGTTTCTCATTCAGGACCCCTTTAACGCTCCCAAAGCCTTCAAGATGAACAGGTGCTACAGCAGTCAATATCGCAAACGACGGCGGGAAGTATTCCGTGAGTTCCTTAATCTCGCCGGGCTTGTTGGCTCCAAATTCGAGAATTACGATTTCAGTATCAAGAGGCATCGCCATTATCGTAGCCGTACAGCCGATTAACGTGTTAAAACTTCGTTCTGGTGCGTGAATCTTAAAGTGAGGAGTCAAAACTTTCTGCAACGCTGCCCTTGTCGTGGTCTTGCCTACGCTTCCGGTGATTGCAATAATCTCGCGCAGTTCGTGAGCCTTTAACTTGTCCGAAGCAATTTTTGCTAAATCACGTTCGGGTTCGTCAAGCTCAATAACAGGAATATTCACACCTTCAGGAGCTTTTCCTGTCCTGACGATTAAGAGACTTGCACCGTTCTGGATTGCCTGCGGGATATACTTGTGACCGTCAGTCTTCTCGCCTTCAAGGGCAACAAACGCTCCGCCCTGAATTACGTCCCTGCTGTCTGTTGCAAGGTGCAGGGGGAATTCAAGATTTGCGAAGTCACCTCTAACTTTGTCGCCGAATAATTGTGCTAACGTCATATTCATAATTAATGATTGTCCCTCCAGTTTCTTGCTGCCTGAGCATCGTTGAACGGGATTTTTTTACCCTTGATAGTAATGAATTTCTCCGGGCCTTTGCCTGTTATAACGAGAATATCTCCGGCTTTGAGATTTTCCAGAGCGTAATTAACTGCTTCGGGCCTGTCCACAATGATTTTGTAGGGGATTGCCGCCCCTGTAGCTATAGCTTCTGTTATGGATCTGGGGTCTTCGTCTCTTGGATTGTCCGAAGTAATTATTATCTCGTCCGCAAATTCTGACGCTGATTTTGCAAGTTCCGGCCTGTTCTGCTGGTAACGTCCTCCGCCGTGACCAAAGACCGAAATAATTTTACGTTCTGAACCTGAAAGTTTGCGGATTACTCTTAACACACTCTTCAAGGCTGAAGGAGTATGAGCAAAGTCAACGAACACGCACGCACCGTTATTCAAGTCTATTCTTTCGAGCCTGCCAGGTACCTGGGGAACGTTCGCAATTCCCTTAATTATGGCTTCATCGTCAACTCGTCCGCGCATTGCAGTTACAGCACATAAAGTATTCATGATATTAAAATCTCCGACTAAGGGGCTGTGAAGATTCAGCGTGTCAAATCCCTTTGTCTCGATAATAATGTCCGTGCCGTTAATGCTTGTCTGTGAGCTTGTAACACGTGAGTCTGCGCCTTCAGTCAGTCCGAAGCCTAAGATTTTTCCGGAAAATTCAGAGACCAGTCTTTGCCCGTAAGAGTCATCAAAATTTGCTGCTCCTGTAAAGTCGGGTTTAGTGTATTTCGTGAAGAGTAATTTCTTGGCCTCGAAATAATTTTCCATATTGACGTGAAAATCTAAATGCTCCGGGTAAAGATTCGTAAATACAGCGACATCATAGAGTGCTCCCTTAATTCTTCCCAGATAAAGGCCATGTGATGAAGTTTCCATGACACAGGCACCGCAGCCGTTCTTGACCATATTAGCCAGCTGTCTCTGGATTATGCTGCTCTCTGGTGTCGTCCTGTCAGCGTCCTTCTCGTTTACTCCGTCACTTTCGATTATAGTGCCAAGTAAGCCCGTGCGGATTCCAGATGCCTGAAGTATGCTCCTGATTATGTATGTAGTAGTAGTCTTGCCGTTAGTGCCTGTAACTCCGACCATTAATAACTTGCTTGAAGGGTCATCATAGACGACTGAAGCAACTTCGCCGAGGTAATCCCTGACGCGTTCTACGATAATTTGCGGGAGAGCCGAGTCAGCCTCACGCTCGCACAGCAAAGCACACGCCCCGTTAATTTCTGCTCTATCTATGAAATCATGGCCGTCTGAGTTCTCGCCCTTGATTGCTGCGAACAAAGTACCCGGTTTTACCTCTCTGCTGTCTGAAATTACGTCAAGGATTTCGCCATTAAAATTGTCCTGATTCTTTACACGGACATTTACATCTCTTGCCTGTATAAAGTTCAGGACATCTTGAAAGTTTACGCTCACGTTTTTACTAACCTGCCTTCGTGAAAAATTTGTACGTATATATCTTTATTATCACGAGAAGTACTCAAGTTCTGCCATTTCCTCAATAATTGCCTTGAACGGCGGAGCAGCAAGTTCACCTCCGTAATATCTGCCGCTGGTTGGTTCGCCTATAACGACTAACATCAAGTATTTCGGATCATCATAAGGCCAGAATCCAATGAACGATGCAACATAACGGTTGCGCGAATACCTGCCCCCTTCAGGAACCTGAGCAGTTCCCGTTTTGCCTGCAAGTTCTGTAATCGTAGTAGCTGCCCTCTTTCCTGTGCCTTCAAGGACAACGCGCCTCATTGCTCCGCGAATCCATTCTGCTGTCTCAGGAGTCAAAACTTCACGCATAACTTTAGGCTCTCCCTTGTAGACGACTTCGCCGAGTGAGTTCACAGCCTCTTTTACGATATACGGACTCATTAACTTCCCGCCGTTTACTATAGCTGCCATTGCTGTTGTGAGTTGCAGAGGAGTAACGGCCAAGCCCTGACCTATCGCTATATTTGCAGGAGTAACGCCCCGCCAGTTCTCAGGATATGGTAGAATTCCGCGTGCTACTCCGGGAAGTTCTATGTCGGACTCAGTGCCGAAGCCCAATGCAAGCAGACTCTCGTACATCTTTGTCTTCTCTGCCCTGATACCGATTTGAGCCATTCCAACGTTCGATGACTTTATGAGTAAATGAGCCGTGTCAATATTTCCCATTGCTGTAGGGTATGCTTCAGTTATGTAGCCGTCCGCAACTTTGTATCTTGCAGGACAGAAAAACATTTCGTCACGCCTTGCCCAGCCGCGTTCGAGTGCAACACCTAAATATATCGGCTTGAATGTCGAACCGGGTTCATAGCCCCTGCTTACGACTCCGTTAGAGAGTGCGTCCATAGTGAGCGATTTGCGGTTATCGGGGTCATAAGTCGGCCAGCTTGCCATAGCGTAAATCTCGCCCGTGTTTGGGTTCATGCAGAGAGCAGCCGCCCATTTTGCGCCGTCATCTTTTGCTGCCTTGAACAAATGCTTCTCGACGACGTACTGGATCCTGCTGTCAAGTGTCAGTGTAACTACTGGTGTGACATGCCTGCGTTCGGGTTCCTGTTCCATCATTGCGCCCGGTTGAGTGCCCGGCCTTCTCACTACGATTTTTTGTCCCGGAGGATTATAGAGCGTAGTGTCCCATGCCTGTTCAATGCCTGCGAGTCCCCTGTTGTCTGTGTTGCAGAAGCCCAAAACGTGCGACATTAATCTCTGATTCGTGTATTTTCTGTAGGGTTCATCTATTTCGATAAGTGCCTTATTTTTACGCATTAAATCGCGAAACCTTGCCGTATCTCTCTCTGAAGCCTTGTGAGTTATCCATAAGAATCGCGACTTAGTTCCCATTGCATTCGTGATTTTCGTCATGATGTCCGGTGAAATTACCTGTGCAAGTTCGGGTAAATCTTCCTGAACAAGCATTGACGGATCTATTGCAAAAGCCGGAAGAGCCTCCGTCATTACTAGGGCATTTCCTTTAACGTCCTGAATTATCCCGCGCGTTGACTTAAGAGGGATTCGCCTCCAGTACTGGTGCTGTGACTGCTGAACAATTCGAGGGTTCGGCCAACAATGCCTTGCTGTCAAAGTTGCCCCGATTATGATAAAGAATAGTATGAAGAGTATCCAGGGATTGCCTGCCCTGCGGACTCTCTTACTCTTAGATGATGAGGCCATCTTGTAAGCGGATTAATTACTGTCTTCCAAAGAGCCACGCAAGACTCGACCGCCAGCCCTGACGCTGTGTATTATTATTTCGTGATGCAGCAAGCTCGGTGCTTCTGACTCTGACTGGGATCGTCTCAGCCTTCAGTACCTTCTGCATACCCAGACTCTCTTTGCAGTAAGAGTAAATTCTTATCGGCGCAACAAGAGCAGATAACTCCTGCCTGAGCATGACCTCTTCATCTGAATATTTCTGAATGGACTGATTGACAGATTCCAGATAATAAGCAAGACGGGCAGCATGAAACCTCAGAATGCCGAGTCCAATGATAAGACCCACTGAAACGCCTAAGGCAACGACAAATTTTATCGTTATTCTGAATTTATTTTTGTTAGATTTACGCATTCTCCTTCGCCGTTACAGAAAACTTATAAAAAGTCAGAAAGCCAACTTTTATGTTTCATTCCTTGTTCAACGCGTCCATTTTCGCGATAAAACTTGCTACTCATGTTTGGTACAACGCTCCGAAGGCTTAAATTCCCGACTAACGTATCGGTACATATTAATAATTTCGTGTCAGTGATTAATTATTAATTTCTTACCGTAATTATACAAATTCACACTGGCATTGAAATCCCTGTCTATTACAGCTCCGCAGTGTTCACAGTGGTAAGTTCTGTCTGATAGTTTCAGGTCTCTTTTAACATTTCCGCAACGTGAACATGTTTTGCTTGACGCGTAAAATCTATCAGCTGTAATAAATTTTATCCCGTTCCATTCGCATTTGTATTGCATTATCCTGTAAAACTCTGCTAACTTCTGCTCCTGGATTGCTCGTGCCAGATGCTTATTCTTCATCATTCCGCTTACATTCAGGTCTTCCAGAACTATAAAACTTGGTTCTCGCTTTACGATTTCTGTCGTAACCTGATGTATATAATTCGTCCTGATGTTCGTTAGTTGGTGTGAAAGCTTTAAAAGCTGCTTCTCACTCTTTATGATGTTACGAGTTTTCCGATAACGTCCTCCTTTCTTGTTTTTATTATATTTGCGTGATACTTTGCGTTGTAACCTGCGCAATCTCTTTTTCAGCTGCTTTACTCGTTTCGAGTTGTTAATGTTCCCGTAGACCTGTCCTGAGCTGCCTACTGCAAGAACCTTCACTCCTACATCGAAAGCTTCACCGTCATTTTTAGGCTCTGATACTTTATTGCCGCATTCAATCCCGACTGTCAAATACCAGTTAAGCCCGTCAAAGCTAACTCTAGGCATAAAATACTTTGCGTTTACCGGCACTCGGTCATGTTCTGCAAGCCTGAACCAGTTCGCATATTGCCGATTTTTTCTCCTGCTATGCGCTATACCTTCAAGTTTTACGTGTGTCCCCGTGAATTTTATTTTCCCTGAGTCAACATAAAAACTTGGTCTGTCATATCTGCGACACTTGTAACGCGGAAATTTCGCAAGGCCGTTAAAAAACTTCGCAAATGCACCAACAGCATCTTTGATTGCCTGCTTTGTTACATTATTGCTTATTGTGTAAAGCCAGCTGTACTTTTCTTCCTGTTTCAATTCCGTAAATAACCTACGGAGTTCACAATCGGACAAGAATTCATTGCCGGCTTCATGATTCTTTTTCTCGGCCTCAAGTGCCCAGTTGTATGCAAATCTCGCTGTCCCTGCAAACTGAAATAATCGTGTAGATTGTTCGTTGCTGGGAATTAGCATCACCCTTAGTGTCTTTATCATTATTCCTTCCTTGACATACTCCCCATACTTAAAGGCAAGGGATTCTGGCCTCAACAAACCTGCACACGTTTGACCGTGCGTCTTACGGGTTCTCTTCCAATGGTCGATGCCCCCAACCATGTAAAAAAATTTATTGCGCGAATATAATAGCATAATTTGCTAAAAATACCTAGTGAGAAATAAGAAATTTTGCGTTGCTATTTTTGAAAAGAAATGCTCGCAACTTTGCGCTGCGTGATTTGTAATTGTCCTCAAGTTCTGACTCTGACGGCGTTAAGGGGTGCCTCGTCAGGATTTTACCCTTGTCATCGCCCTGCCATTGTCTGAATGCATACTTAACCAGCCTGTCTTCGAGCGAATGGTACGACACGAAGATGATTAACGCCTCGTAATTTATTTCACTGAGAGTCATTATCACACGTTCGAGTTCTCCTGTCTCATCGTTGACGAAAATCCTCAATGCCTGAAAGACTCGCCGCGCCGGGTGAGTTCCCATCTTGCGCTGCACCGGTTGAGGGAGGGCACCGCGAATCACGTTCACAAGTTCAGAAGTCGTTGTGATAGGGGTTTTGCTCCTCTTGATTGCCGAAGCTATAAGCCGTGAAAATCTCTCCTCGCCGTAATCCCAAAATATTTTCGCAAGGGTCTTCTCATCTGACTCTCTCAATACGTCCGCAGCAGTCCGTGAATCTCCTGAAGGGTTCATTCGCATATCCAGCAGGCCGTCAGAGTTGAACGAGAAACCCCGCTCCGGCAAAGTCAGCTGCATGTTGGATACACCCAAGTCAAACATGAATGCGTCAAAAGGTTTTGAGCTATTGATGATTTCGCCAATGTCACCGAAGTTTACGTGTCTTGCCTCAAATCTTGAGTCGTCCTCGTAATCCTTGAGTCTTTCGCGTGAGAGCCTGATTGCCTCCTCGTCTCTGTCAATGCCAAGCACACTGCAATCCGGGAATTTTTCCAGAACTGCCTCAGAGTAGCCGCCAAGTCCCAGAGTCGCGTCAAGGATTCTCAGGTGTGATTTATTCGTGTGAGCTGTGATTAACTCGATGACTTCATTTAACATTACAGGTATGTGATTCATTTTGCGATCCCTTTTTGAGAGAATCATAGCATATCTGAATGTGTGTATTTTCTCCTAAATCATGGTAAAATTCCCAGCGGTTACCTAATGACAATGACAGAATTTAGATAATCGATAATAATCCAAATAAGGAAGTGCTTTATTTATATGATCAAAAGGAAATTTTCATTGCTGGGAATTCTTCTCCTTGCTGCGTTACTGTTCTCGGCTGAGGCTACATTGGCTGCTGATCCGGAAGTTCGCTTTTTTAATAATCCTTGGCCTACACTGGACGGCGGTTTTAATACTTGCACCTCAAATTTCTACGTAAGGCGCGGAAAGTCTGCGTTTGTGGGTATGTACGTGACTCCCACCGATTCATTCGGCCCCAATGATACGGCCACTATAACCATTGATCTTTTCAATTATCAATTCCCACACGGTCGCAGGGACATAGCTATACCTGGATTGAAAATAAAGGACATGAACGGGGTACAGTTGCAATACACACAACGTAATGATATGCCTCCTCCTTTCATAGAACTAAAAATTCCTAATATAAAGCCTATGCGCCCCGGTGTAGATGTTCCGCAGGAAGGCGTGAATTACGTACAGTTCTACCTTGAAGCGGAGCACTCAGATTTAATTTATATGCTTGCCCCAATCGTAGACGTTAATAGCAATGCTGATGAAATGGGTAGAGCCATGGGGACCAACACGCTTCTTACACTGCAAAGCGCGGGCGATAATGAAGCAACTCCGGCTCCGAGAATCGATTCCAACGCACCAGTTACAGTCGAGCAGGGCGGCATGGGAACAGCAACCTTCTCAGGCACGAACACAGTATCATGGTACTACAAGCCAAGCGATATACAAAACAAGGGTATCGAATCCTTGACTCTTGTGCCTAAATCCAATGGCAGAATCTGCAATGCTACAGTTAAGCTGGCTTCAGACGTAAAAGAAGGCAGCATTATTGAAGTTCCAGTATATGCTATGGGTAAATATGGCGATACTGACGATAAAAAGCTGGTTATCAGAGTAGCACCTGACGAAAATCACAAA
>JAFSQO010000362.1 GCA_017446645.1 Synergistaceae bacterium
GATATAACGTCGATGTTGACGCAATCACCGGACAAGTTTTGAAGTTAGCATTTGCCCATAATCCTCCTCCGCCTCCTCCACATCGTCCGCGCCCACGTCCTCGTCCTCGCTACTAAGTTATAAGTTATTTGTTAATAAAAATTTTCCCTCTCTGAATCTCTCAGGGAGGGTTTTTTGTTTTTACGCAACCGGTAAATTTATAGTGAACGTACTGCCTTCATCTTTCTTGCTTGTGACTGAGATTTTGCCTCCGTGAGCAACTACTGACGCTTTGACTATTGCGAGACCGACTCCGCTGCCGCCTGTGATTCGAGTTCTTGACTCGTCCGTCCTGTAGAATCTCTCGAAGATATTCGGCAAATCCTTTTCTGCAATTCCAATCCCTGTATCGCTGACCTCGATTAAGGCCATGTCATTGACCCTGTAGAGTCTGAGCTTCACACTGCCTCCTGAGTTAGTATAACGCTGTGCATTAGAGAGCAGGTTGTCTATTACGTTCCTGAACTTGTTAGCATCTATCTCGCATGTTATATTATTATCAAGTTCGCTGGAAAAGTTTATGCCGGTCTTCTCGAATAACGGCATGAAGGACTCGATAACAGGCTCAAGAAATTTCTTCATGTCAGTTTGCTCTTTGTTAATGATAAGAGCCTCACCCTCAAGGCGGGTTAATGCTACCACGTTCTCGATTAAGCCGCCCAGTCTCTGCATTTCATTCATGCAAAGCTCCAGCCTCTCCGGAGTAGGTTCAAGGATTCCGTCAGCAATTGCTTCGATTTGAGTCATTGCAACGGTTAAAGGAGTCTTTAGTTCATGCGCTACATCGACCATTAAACGCCGTCTCAATTTCTCCTGACCTGCAAGAGTCCTGCTCAAATCCTCGACTCCTTTTGTGAGTTCGTCAAGTTCGCGAATACCTACAAGATTAAATTTTTCGTCTGAAGCATATTCTCCCCTGCTTATGTTTCGAGTACGTTCAAGTGCTTTGATGACCGGCCTGCTGAGTTTCCCTGCAACGATATAGCCAAGACCGCAAGCTGCAAGGATCATGATTAACGCTCCGAAAAAATTATAGCGCGTCAGGTAAGCCATGAAAGCCCTCTCGTAACGTCCTGAAGGCAAGCGTCTGATGATTTCGAGTCTGCCTACGTTCTTTATTTTGTCGTGCCCTAGTTTTATGGTTATAAGTTCAGTTTCTGTTCCCAAGGTATTATTCGCGCTCAACAACAGCGGCCTCAACCTGTAGATTTCACGATTTTCAGAGTCAAATAAAATTATCGTCATTCCTCCCCATCTTGGCGTTGGCCTTAAGACATCTTTGACCCTGTTTGTGTTCCAGACTCCGCCTTCCTCTATGTAGAGTTCTGTTAGAGTATCGCCGAGATTCTCAAGGTCAGCCTGTATTCTCTGCAGCTGAAGATTCCTGAAGGCCGTAGCTCCAAGCCAGACGCTTAACGACGGGACAACTATGCCGGCAAAGAATGCAAGCAGGACATAGAGAGTCAGGAAGTGTAACAGCAATGATTTACTTTTCATCGTCGAGCCTGTAGCCGAAGCCGTAGACGGTTTTTATCCAGCCGTTTTCGTGTCCTGGTTCAGCGAGTTTCTTGCGCAGATTCTTTACATATGTGTCTACAGTCCTGTCGAAGCCGTCATAATCATCACCGAGTGCGCTCCTGATTATCTCTTCGCGTGACCATGTGCGTATTGGTTTTGATGCAAGTGTTGAAAAGATCAGGAATTCGCTTTTCGTAACCTGAACCGGTATTCCGTCTTTCCTGAGTTCGACTCTTTCTGGGTCAATCTCTATTCTTCCGTCTGCTACTGTCCCTGACGCTAAGTTATCGCGTGTTTCCCTTGGCCTTAACTGAGCGCGTATTCTTGCCATCAGAACCCTTGAGCTGAATGGTTTTGCTACATAGTCATTTGCCCCAATGTCGAGTCCTGATACTACGTCTGATTCGCTGCTCTTTGCTGTAAGCATTATTATTGGAACGCTGGATTTCTCGCGGATTCTCCTGCATACTTCTTCGCCGTTCAATTTTGGGAGCATTAAGTCAAGAACGATTAAGTCAGGTTCTTCACTGCTGAATAATTCGAGTGCCGTAACCCCGTCCGAAGCATAGACAGTTTCAAAGCCTTCACGTTTTGCGTAAGCTATAACTATTTCTGCTATAGATACTTCATCTTCGACGATTAATAACTTCATGATAGAAAGAATTCCCCTTTCATAAATTTTACATTTCCATTTCACATTGCATTCATAATTTCTTGTTATTCTATCAGCGTTGAAGAAAACATGACACGAAAAAAATAATTTTTAAGGAGGATATACAGACATGAAGCATATGACGAAGAGTTTTGCAGCGTTCGTTGCAGTTGCAGCAGCAGGAAGCATATTTATTGCATCAAATCCTGCCGACGCAGATGTGAGTTTCAAAGGGCTGACAAATTCTTTCAATAAGACTTACAGTTATTCTGACCCTGATCCTCTGGACGTTGCGAGGCTTTTTATTGACATTGTTGACGTAGTACGAGATGATGATGATTACTACTACTACGATGACGGACCTCGTTACCGCAGATGGCGCAGACCGCCTCCGCCTCCTCCGCCCCCTCATCCAGGACCAGGACCGCGTTGGAGACCCGGACCCGGACCTAGAGGCCCACGACCAGGACCAGAACCACGTTGGAGACCAGGCCCCGGACCGCGACCAGGACCAGGACCAAGAATGGGACCAAGACCCGGACCCGGACCACGTCCCGGACCTAGACCAGGACCAGGCCCAAGACCCGGAGGTCCACGACCAGGACCCAGACCCGGCCCAAGACCAGGAGGCCCCGGACCCAGACCGCCCAGACATTAAGAGCTGGGAAAGCGTAAAGCAGTCAGTTAGTTAATTTAGTTAAGTTTTTGAGAGAAAGAGAGTTTTATTAATTAATCGAGAAAGGAGAGTGTTTTTTTGTGAAAAATATAAGTAAGAAGGTATTAGCAGCTCTGGTACTGGCAGGAGTGTTAAGCATAGCAGGAGCAGCTTTTGCAGATGTAGTCGGCAGCAGAGTCAGGGATTCATCTCTAATCGGAGATATTCTGCACATCATAGTCAACAACGACAGGCCGAGCCTTCATCATAATAGGGCACAGACTCCTCCTCCGCCGCCGCCTGAATTCAGGAAGGGACATAGACCTCCGCCCCCTGATGGCAAGCGTCCGCCCATGAGTCACGACAAGAGATTTGACGACCGTAGGCTGCCTCCTCCTCACGAGGACAAGAGACCGCCAGAGCCGCCGAGAGAGCCAAAGGGATTCAGGCCCCAAATGCCGCCTCATCGCCACCCAATGGCACGAAGATAATTTTTATGGAGGTTTATTCATAGATGAAAAAAGTGTTAGCAGTTCTTTTAGCAGTGTGTGTTATGTGTGCAGGAGCAGCGTTTGCTCAACCAAGAATGCCAATGCACAGGCCGGAATTTTCGCCTCATGAAGGGCCTGGAGAATTTTATCCTCCAATGCATTGCAGGTGTTTTGGACCAGAAGGACATGAAGGACCAGAAGGGCCTCACGGACATGAACTATATGAGGGGCCTAGGCATGAAGGCAGACGCGTTAGATTTGCACCGAACATGCCGCAGGAGATTCGCAATAAAGTCGTTGAACTAGAGAAGCTGAGGATCGATCTTGACGAAGCACTCTCAAGCAATCCGATTAACAAGGCAAAGGCTCTTGAAGTTCACGCTAAGATGCAGACAGTCAGGAATGACTTAGCAACTTGGAGGTTTGAGAGGAAACTCGAAAGCCTTGAGAAAAAAGCAAAATCACAACCATTGCCAAATTCTGAATCTGAAAAAGGGGAATCAGAATCAGAAATATCAGCAGCGCAATAAGGATTAAGGAAGGATTAAAAATTTTGACTCCCGGTCTTGAACGAACAAGATCGGGAACTTTTTTTTGCTTATCTTACAATCGTGAATGCCTTGATACATGCGTTGCTTTTATCGGAAAGAGCTGCGCCGTCAGTCCACTTCTTGCCGTCTTGAGAGAAATAGCTTTCGTGTTGATTCACCAGAGCATTTTCTGAGTACCATTTGACTTTTGACTCTACAGCAATAGAACTCTTAGAGAACTTCACGACGACAGAGAAATAATCGCCCTTGTTGAGCCTCACGCTTTCAGGAAGTTTTACAGTGTGATAGCCTGCGTACTCGATTTTGCCTTTGGTAGTAACTGCCAAACTGCCTGACACAGGAGACGAAGGGAATTTGTTTCCGTGAGTGTAAACATAAACTTCATAGTCCATATTATTGTAAGTTGTGTAGAAGCCGACTTCTTTTAATGCTTCGATTTTGTTGACTGTCTTGAAGATGTTTGCTCCCCATGAATATTTTTTCGCACTGCAATAACCCAAATCATCATAGCCGTAATGCCTCATGTTGGGGGTGTTTCTCTCAGCAATGAAGGCCGAACCGCCCTGAATGAATTGTTCGTAGGAGAGCCAGAAGTAACCGCCCATGTTGCCTAATAAATCGCCGAAGGAATTTTTTACCAGCCATGCACCGTTTTTTGAGGGCTTTGGTTTGAAGTTGTCGCGAGAAAAATTATCGTCCCAGCCTACTAAAAGCACATCATGATTCGTCTCTTTGTTATTATTATTGAAGTATGTAGTGTATCTTAGGGTCATACGGAACTGGTCCATCTTGTGCCACATGCTCACTAAGATAGCCCCGTGCTTCATGATTAGATTCTTCCTGACTGAGTCCGTTGTGTTCTCAAGTCTGGATAAAAAATAGACATCGCGCAGTCTCATTGGCCGTCTGTAGTCTTCGGGTTTTCGATGCGCCGCGTATTTCTTAATCTCATCAAGGTTCGTAGTTATGTACAGCAAATCCTTCTCGTTGGCAGGCCCGGAGAGTCTCGACAAGAAAGCCGCTGCCCGGAGTGCGTTGCCTTCAAGTCTCAGCATTCCCTGTTTGAATCTTGACGAGAAATTTTTCTCGACCGTTGAATTCCTGTAAGTGTAGTAAGCAAGCTGCATCTCTGACAAGTCCGGAGTCTTTTTGTCAGTGTTGAGTTTTTGAGTCAGCCAGTTCGATTCCATTGAGCCTAGTGCTGCAAACGCCCAGCATGGCCCGGAAATCCCCTGATTTTTGACACTGGTAACCCGATTATATTCTCTCAGGTCATAACGCGAAGGAAGGGCCTCAGCTTCTCTCGCAAGAATTAGCGCAATTATTACAGCAAGAAATTTCTTCATGATTAATCACCTCAATTTCTTATCACCGTGAAAACTTTTATACAGGCATTGGAGTCTATGCTGCTTCCGTCAGTCCAGTGTTTGCCGTCCGTAGAAAAATAGCTCTCATTATGATTAATAACTGCATTGTCTGAATAATTTTCGCGCTTTGTCTCGACTGCCATAACTTTTCGGCCAAGTTTCAACACTACAGAGAAATATTCGCCGTGCCACATTGATAATTCTTCAGGCAAGTTGACCGTGTGATAGCCTGCAAGCTCGAACTCTCCATGAAGTTTCGCCATTAAATGCCCATTCACTGGAGAGTCAGGAAAGACACTGCCGAATTCGTAAACGTAAAGCTCGTAGCTTGTATCATTGAATGATGTGTAGAAAGATATTGCCTTGATGTATTCGCAGTCCTCCCGAATCCTGAAGACATTTGCCGCCCAGTTATAAGGCACTGCACCGCAA
>JAFSQO010000363.1 GCA_017446645.1 Synergistaceae bacterium
AAAAAATGCAGGTTCGCTGCGAATAATCTTATCATAAATCATTCACAAACGAGCCTGCTTTTTCACTCAGCAAAAAAACTTACAGATTAACGTCCGGAATTCCTGCAAAACCTTTCGCTAAGTCTTCATCAGTCGGAATATAATCCGTCATCTCATGATCGTTATATTTCTCGTAGGCTGTCATGTCAAAGTATCCCGTGCCTGTCAAGCCGAATATTATCGTCTTCTCCTCGCCGGTCTCTTTGCACTTAAGGGCTTCGTCAATTGCGACTCTGATAGCGTGTGAACTCTCAGGAGCCGGGAGAATTCCCTCGACCCTCGCAAACATCTCTGCTGCCTCGAATACGCTGGTCTGCTCGACAGAACGTGCGCTCATTAAGCCCTCGTGGTAAAGCTCTGACAAAATGCTGCTCATTCCGTGATAACGAAGTCCGCCTGCATGGTTTGCTGAAGGGATAAAGTCATGGCCAAGCGTGTACATTTTTGCCATAGGGCAGACTTTGCCGGTGTCGCAGAAGTCATAGGCGTACTTGCCCCTTGTGAAGCTCGGACAGCTTGCGGGTTCGACAGCAATGATCTCGTAGTCAGCCTCACCCCTGAGTTTCTCGCCCATGAACGGAGAGATTAAGCCGCCCAGATTTGAGCCGCCTCCTGCACAGCCGATGATGATGTCGGGTTTGATGCCATATTTCTTGCAGGCTGCCTGAGTCTCAAGTCCGATTATTGACTGATGCAGCAAGACCTGATTCAAGACGCTTCCCAGTACATAACGATAGCCTTCGGTTGATGCTGCGACTTCGACTGCTTCGGATATTGCACAGCCGAGTGACCCTGTAGTCCCCGGGTGAGCCTTATTGATTGCCCGTCCTGCATTCGTCTGCATTGAAGGTGAAGGTGTAACGCTTGCTCCGTAGGTGCGCATGACCTCGCGTCTAAATGGCTTCTGTTCGTAGGAAACTTTGACCATGAAGACCTTGCAGTCCAGCTTGAAGAACGAGCACGACATTGCTAAAGCCGTCCCCCATTGGCCTGCACCTGTCTCTGTTGTAACGCCTTTTAGACCCTGTTTCTTTGCATAATAAGCCTGGGCAATTGCAGAGTTTAACTTGTGAGAGCCTGAAGTATTATTGCCCTCGAACTTGTAGAATATATGCGCAGGAGTGCCGAGAAGCTCCTCAAGAAATACAGCATGAGTCAACGGTGACGGCCTGTACATCTTGTAGAAGTTGAGAATCTCGTCAGGAATTGCGATAAATGCCGTATCATTGTCGAGTTCCTGCTTGATTAACTCATCGCAGAAGATAGGGCGCATGTCCTCGAACGTCATGGGCTTCAGTGTTCCGGGATGAATCAGGGGCGCGGGTTTAGTCTTCATGTCGGCGCGGACGTTGTACCAGCTCGAAGGTATTTCGCTCTCGTCAAGATAAATTTTGTACGGTATGTTTAACTTGCTCATAAATAAATCACTCCTTTAAAAATTTGCGGTTAATTATAATGCAGGGTTAAGATTTCCCGTAATTCATAAATGCGCGGTATTCATTCTATTTCAAAACTATTTCAAAATCTGCACAACGCACCACAATAATATTATCCCCATTAATATATTAAACGGCCTGTAGTATTTCGCTATGAATCTCTGAAGAAGTCCCCCCGCTGCTCCCCAAGTAAACCAGCTGACGGCACTTATTGCAACGATGAATACTGCATGAATGCTCATCTCGTAGAGTCCTGCTCCTGAA
>JAFSQO010000364.1 GCA_017446645.1 Synergistaceae bacterium
CCTGAGCCTATTTTGAAGTGTTTAGGGTGAATGCTTAGTGATGACCTTCCAGTCACGAAATAATTCGCGTAATACAGTGCTCCTGCTATGATGCTGATTGCCGTTGCTATTGCAGCTCCTTTGATGCCCATTCCGAAATATAAAATCATAATCGGGTCTAATACTACGTTCAGCATGTTCCCGAATATCTGGCCCTTCATTGCCCCTGAAGCGTTGTTCTCGGCTCGCATTATCCCTCCTGAGGTCATGCTGAAAATCGCAAAGGGTACAGATGTCATCACTATAGTCAAATAAACATGGGCAAAGTCATACGTTGCAGGACTTGCTCCGATTGAGTGCAGGACTTTATGAATAATCAGGATAAAGACTGCGGACAAGACTATACCCGTCATGATGCCAGACCAGACGCAAAACGAGGCTATATTATCCGCGCGCTCGTGCTGACCTGCCCCTAACGTTCGCGATATAAATGACATTGCGCCAATCATGAATATTATCCCGACTGAGATTAAGACCAGAAAAACAGGCGTACATAGTGAGACAGCTGCGATCTGCAACGGGTCATCAGTCTGGGCTATAAAAAACGTATCTGCCAAGTTGTAGATTAACATCATGATTTCTACGACTATTGCAGGGATTATATTTGCTATTACTTCCTGACTTATGCTTATGCTTTTGCTTTTACTCAAGACTGCTGCTCCTTCGTGTTTATGTTTATCAGAGTTAGACAGGTCTCACCGTACTCGTAATCTTTGAATGAAGCAGCTTGCTCACGGGGAAATCTCTCCCGGATTGAATGCTCTATGATTAACAAGGCATTATCAGCAAGAACACGCTCAAGGCCAAGTGTCGGCAACACCTCACACCAGCCGGAATTATACGGGGGATCCGCAAACACTATATCGAACTTCATATCACGCTTCTCAAGCCATGACAAGGCACGGCGAACTTCAAGGGCAAGAACCAGTGAATTACATTGATCACGGATTAAGGCAGCACGAGACTTTACGCTCTCAACAAAGACGCATGAAGCTGCTCCGCGTTTCAGGGCCTCAAGTCCAACACGTCCCGTACCTGCAAATAAATCAAGAAAACGTGAATCGCAAATTCTCCCGCCCAAAATATTAAATAATGCTGAGAGTACACGCCCCGATGTAGGTCTAACGTCCTTCATGATTCATGATTAATTACTTACTGCAACTGCAATAATTTTCCGGAAACGTCAATAAGTGCTGCTCTGACTGCAGGAGTCAAGAATGCCCGCGTAGTCCTGTCCAGCCTGACGAGAATGCACTCACCGCGCTGGGTTATGTTGACGTAGAAATTCTGCTCGAACTCGTCATCACTCGTTAATGCCTCAAGCAAAAATATCTGGTCATTGCTGGTGAATACCCGCCCGAACTTCCAGAAAATTTTCTTGCCGTCATCTTTGCCGGTAACGTTCTTAAAGCTCTCGATTGCGGATAAATTTACCTTGCCTTCTATCTTGATGTGCATGTCCTGCCATTCCACCTGCCTCGTTATTGTGAATGCCTTGATTTTCCTGAACTTCAGGACGTGAATGTCTTTGCCCTGCTCCAGCCACTTGCGCTCGTATTTTGTCGTGATTTCACGCAACGGATTTATATCGTAACTCACAAGCTCTAAAGCCTCATGACTGCCCAAAACTTTCATGACTTCCTGAGTATAATCATAATCATCTGAGACGAAATCGAATTCACCGTTAATCTTCAAGACTGCTGCAAGAGAACCCGCAAAGTCCTTCGCAGTTACCCGTCTGTGAGCGTTGGCATTGCCTGACCAGGGACAGGGAAATTGCATAATTATCCGGGATACACTCTCATCCGGGAATAACTCCTTAAGCATGTAACGGGCATCTGTGTTTATGAGCTTCAGGTTGTCAAGTCCTGCCGAACGCCGGGCACACCGCAACACACACGACTGCGAGATTTCCAGACCGTAGAGCATTATCTCAGGGTGACGGCGGGCATACTGCACTGTGAACTCCCCATTACCGAAGCCTATCTCTAAGACCACTGGGCCGGGAATATCCGAAACATTAC
>JAFSQO010000365.1 GCA_017446645.1 Synergistaceae bacterium
AAAGGCCATAATGCCCACAACGGCACAAGATAGCTATAAACATCACCTGCAAAAGTACCGGATTTATCCAGCAAATCAGTCAGACTTCCGGATACAGCTATTCCAATCACAGCGAACACAATAGAGAATAATACTCCGCCTGCTAATGATAACGTGAACGTCTGGTTACAGTCATCGAAACGCCTTGCTCCCATAAATTGAGATACCAGGACGCTGCCTCCTGAGATAAACAGACAAAACAGGATATTTTTAATGCACACTACAGGCATTGTCAGATTAATCGCAGTGAAAGCTCCGGGACCTATAAGCCTGCCAACCAAAAGACCGTCTACTATAGAGGCAATGTAGATAGACAGGGTAAATGCCATCGTTGAAGATAAGTACTCCAAATATTTTTTTGAACCAGAATACCGTTTCGCTTCATAATTTTTTCTGCTCCTTATTGATTGAGATCGAAAAATCCAAGTCCCTTTACTGCCATGATGATCTGTTCGATATATTCAGGGGTGATAATCGGCCATGAGAAACCAAGACGATATAGTGCCTTAACTGTAAATGCATTGCTTATAGCAACGGGCCTGAAGTTATCGCCTGCATTTGTCCTGTATGAAAGCAGGCTGGATACTTCCATAGTGTGATGACTGTCAGATAGCATAGTATTCAATTTTTCTGCAAATTCTGAGTATGAGACAATATCTATTCTCATTCCGCAATTTCTCAATGCGTCCAGGATATTAGCCATGTGCACCGTGTGGCAGTTATCAACATGAAATACCGTATACTGTCCCTGAGTTCCTGAGAGCAGAGTCAATGCCCTTGCAACGCTGTCGATAGGCGAAAATTCTACAGGAGCGTCAAGGTCCTCAACGGGATAACAGCCAAGAGTAACGTATGCTTTAAGGCGGTTCATGAATGCGTTAGTGTCAAAATTTATCTGGAATTCGCCGTCTTTGCGCCGTCCCATTAAGTTCCCAAGACGAATAATTTTTCCCTTTAAGCCGTGATTCTCTATAGCATCAATAACTGCTTTTTCTGCCGTAATTTTGGACTGAGTATACTTAGTTCCCAAGGTCTGGCCTATGTCGCAATCACTTTCTGTAAAGACACGTTCTGAAGGTACACTATCATTCAGGGAATGTCCCGCCACACTTTCTGTAGATACCTGTACTAACATAGCATTTCTCTCAAGGGCAAGCTCAACAAGATTATTCACGCCTCCGACGTTGACCCTTTCGATTAAATCATCTTGAGCAAAATGCTTCACGACCGCAGCGCAATTAATTATGCTGTCAAAATAATAATCAGCCAGTTTTTGCTTAAGATCTTTGTCAGTAACATCGCCGTCCAGAACTTTAATACGCTGGTCAACTACTTCATCAGAAATATCGTCAAAGTAGTAATTTATGAGTGCAAGCAACCGTCTTTTCGCCGATATATTTTTCTTGCCTCGAACCAGGCAAATTATATCATCAGTGCCGTTCTTCAACAGCTCTTTCAAGACATGAATTCCTAAAAAGCCCGTTGCTCCGGTTAATAACACATTCCCCAGAGGTTTGCTGGAAATACCGTCAAGTTTGGATATTATATTGCTGCTCAGGACTTCACAAGCTGTTTCAGGTTTCGCAGCCAAAGCAAAATCCTTCGCTTTATCCGGTGTCTTCGAGCGATTTCTCACGAATTCAGCCAGTTCACGAGGTGTTGTGTAGTCAAAGACATTCCTGTAGACTAAGTCCCAACCCTGACCGACAGCGAATGCAACTAATATCATAGCAGATAATGAAGTGCCGCCTATCTCAAAGAAGCTATCTGTAGCTCCAACCCTATCGAGCTTCAGAATCTCTGCAAACTTGTCGCAGAAAGCCTTTTCTAAATCATTTGCAGGTGCGACATACTTATTGGGATTGAGGGACCTTTCAAAGCGTATATCAGGCAATTTTTTCTTGTCGATTTTGCCGTTGCTGGTTAAAGGCATTTCGTCTAACTGCATCAGAACATCGGGTATCATGTAGGCTGTGAGTTTTGTACGCATGAAATTACTCAGGGCCTCCGGTGATATTTTCTCCGAGCCTGTGAAGAAGCCTGCCAGGTAATCTTCTGTACCGTTGTTTCTGACTATAACGCTGGCTATACGCACTCCGGGATAAGCAAGCATGACATTTTCTATTTCATCAAGTTCTACTCTAAGACCACGTAACTTCACCTGATTGTCAGTACGTCCCCTAAATTCGATATTGCCGTCCGGTAATAATCTCGCAAGGTCACCGCTTCGATATGCAGGCCGATCCCAGAGAGTTATGAAACTACGAGCAGTCAGGTCATTACGGTTTATATAGCCGCGTCCTACTCCTTCACCGATTATGATCATCTCACCTAGTGCTCCGACTGGCAAGACATGGCCGAGTGTATCCATCATGACGACTTTTACGTTACTGTTAGGAATGCCGATAGTGATACGTTCATCGCCCTCCATTACAGCCATAGTGCAGCTAATAGTTGTCTCTGTAGGGCCGTAGCCGTTCATGATGTAGACATCGCTATTTAAAGCCCTGATTTCGCCGTAGAGTGCTGCGGGGAATGCTTCTGCTCCCAAATCAATGGACTTCAGGTTCTTAATAACGGGATGCATTTGCCGGACGTTCAGCATATTTGACATCATAGACGGTGTACAGGTGATTATGTCAACTTTGTTGTCAAGGCAGAGCTTACTCAAAGCTATATAATCATGCCGTTCATCTTCTGTCGTCATTACTACAGTCATGCCGTTAGCCAATGGAATGAACTCCTCCATAATGGACACATCAAAAGCTATAGATGCCAGAGCCAACGACACCGAGCCGCGATTCACATAGCCGAGTATTTCGCGATTCTTTGGGTTATTGTCAACGAAAGAGACCAGGTTACGTTGAGTGAGCATTACCCCTTTTGGCTGACCGGTAGAACCTGACGTGTATATTGTGTAGCATAACGCGTCAAACGGGACATCTATATTCAAATCACTGCAGTCAATAGAGTCATTTTCTGCTTCATCAACAAAACATATTTCAAGGCCCTCATGTTTCAATGCCTCGCTTCTCTCTTTATAGCACGCACGGTTTGTAACCATGCAGACACATTCAGAATCCTGCAAGATAAAGCGCACTCGGTCGTCGGGATACTCAGGGTCAATAGGCAGAAAGGCACCACCGGCTTTCAAGACAGCCTGCCTTGCGGTATAGACATCAACACTACGCTCCAACATTACAGCGCAAATTTTCTCAACTCCTACACCCTTATCACGCAGAACACGGGCAAGACGATTGGCTCTCGCATTCAGCTGTTCATAAGTCAGACTGACAGAGTCAGAGACAACAGCAACACGATTTGGCCAGCGGTGAGCACTATCCTGAAGCAATCTATAAGCAGGACGTTGAACCACAGGCCAGCCCGTATCATGAAAATGTTTCAAGGCTTCCTCTCCAGCTTGAGATACGGGGCAAATCTCTCCTAGTGTCTTTCGTGTCATGAATTCAGCAGCAACCTGAGTCATACACTCTAAGAAGGAACGCATAAAATCTATCCCGAAGACTTCTGTACGATGCTCGCCGACAAAAACTATTTTCCCGTCTTCGATATTAATATCTACAGAGAGTGCTGATTTCGCGGTATTTAATACAGGACGATAGATTTCTGACTCTTCACCGCAGAACACGGAGGCTACAGAGATTTCATCTTGCCATGCCACCATGTAATCTGCTCTAATCCCATAGGCACGGGCTATCTCAGCAAATGAATACAGGTCCGAATTCATAGAGTTATTCAATTGGTCTCGCATATCAGTTAGAAATTCTGCCACAGTCTGAGTCGGCTCAATTTTGCATCTAACGGGAAGAGTCTTGACCAACATGCTAACAG
>JAFSQO010000366.1 GCA_017446645.1 Synergistaceae bacterium
ATGGACTTGCGGGTTTTCCGCGTTACAAATGCCGCAAGCATAGCAGACCAAGTTTTTATGTTGACCCGGTCAAAATAAAGTTTACTGGGACACACGTAAAACTTGAAAGCATAGCTCAGAGTAAGAGGAAAAATCGGCAGTGTGCTAACTGGTTCAGGCTTGCAGAACATTACCGTATACCAGTAAACGCAAAATATTTTATGCCGAGAGTGAGCTTTGACGGGCTTAACTGGTATTTAACAATCGGGATAGAGTGCGAACAGGCTAAATCAAAAGCACACAATGACGGTGAAGGAATTGATTTAGGTGTAAAAGACCTTGCAATATGCAGCTCTGGACATATCTATAAAAACATTAACAAGTCAAGCAGGGTGAGACGGCTTAAGAAGAGATTTCGCAGGTTACAGCGGAAAATCTCACGAAAATATAATAAAAACAAGAAAGGAGGAAGTTACCAGAAAACACGTAACATTATGAAGAGTGAGAAACAGCTTTTAAAGATTTCACACCGATTAACGAACATCAGGACGAATTATATACATCAGGTTACGACAGAAATAATAAAGCGAGAACCAAGTTTTATAGTCATGGAAGACCTGAATGTAAGCGGAATGATGAAGAATAAGCATCTGGCGCGTGCAGTGCAGGAGCAGAAGTTAGCAGAATTCTACAGGATAATGCAATACAAATGCGAATGGAACGGCATAAAATTTATTACGGCAGACAGATTTTACGCTTCAAGTAAGACATGTTCACATTGCGGTAACGTTAAGAAAGACTTGAAACTTTCAGACAGGATTTACCACTGTGAACACTGCGGAGCTGTAATAGACAGGGATTTCAATGCCAGTGTGAATTTGTATAATTACGGGAAAAAATTAATAATTAATCACTGACACGAAATTATTAATATGTACCGATACGTTAGTCGGGAATTTAAGCCTTCGGAGCGTCATACCAAACGCAAGTAGCAGAACATCGCAAAAGCGGACGCGTTGAACAAGGAATGAAACATAAGAGTTAGTTTATAACTTTTTATAAGTTTTCTGTAACGGCTGAAAATTTTCATGGACTTCACTCACTTCAATGACGAAGGCCACGCAAAAATGGTAAACGTAGGCGGGAAAGAAATCACTCAGCGCAAGGCTTCAGCGTCAGGAAAAATTTACGTGAACTCCGAGACGTTCAGATTAATCAAAACAGGAGGCATGAAAAAGGGTGATGTCCTTACAACGGCTCAAATCGCGGGAATTATGGGAGCTAAGAGAACTCCTGATATTATTCCCATGTGTCATAATATTAATCTCAACGGTGCAGATATATCGTTTATACTTGACGAAGAAAATTTTACGGTTGAAGTCAAGGCCGAAATTTCATGTTCAGGGCGTACAGGCGTTGAAATGGAAGCTCTAACGGCTGTGAGTATTGCATTGCTGACTATATACGACATGTGCAAGGCAGTACAGAAAGACATGATTATCACAGATATTCACTTAATATCAAAATCTGGAGGAGTTCACGGAGATTATGAAGCAGGCAGCAGTATTAACAATCAGCGATAAAGGTTCACTGGGAGAACGCAAGGACACAAGCGGCCCTGCACTCGTTAAAATTCTTGAAGCCGATAACTGGCAAATAATTTACACGAATATTATTCCTGACGAAATTGACGCAATAAAATCTGAATTATTAAAATGCACTGATAAGCTTAATGCAAGGCTCGTACTGACTACAGGAGGCACAGGTTTTTCACCCAGAGACGTAACTCCCGAAGCTACACTTGCTGTTATTCAGCGCGAGGTCAGGGGCATTCCGGAAGCAATGAGAGCAGAAAGCATGAAAATTACTCCTATGGGCTGCTTATCTCGTGCGGTCTCAGGAATACGGGGAACATCACTCATCATAAATCTTCCGGGAAGCGAAAAGGCTGCGTGTGAGTGCTTCAATGCCGTAAAACTTGCTGTGAGTCATGGCACCGATATGCTCGCAGGGCAAACTCAAGACTGCGGAGTAACTCCTGCTAAAATTCTTGCTGTCTGCATCAGTGAAAATAAGGGCGAACAAAAGCACTCAGTCAAGAGCATAAAACTCAAAGCAGACTGGGGAATTCCCGGAGATGCCCACGCCGGTAAATGGCACAGACAAGTCAGTCTCTTAGCAGTTGAAAGCGTGGAAAAACTGGAGAAAATTACAGGTATGAAATTTCCTGCAGGAGCCTTTGCCGAGAATATTTTAACTCAGGGAATAACCCTTCATGATTTACACACAGGACAAAGAATCAGAATAGGCACAGCTCTTTGCGAAGTTACTCAAATAGGCAAGGAATGTCATAATGACTGCGCTATACGTAAGGCTGCCGGAGACTGCGTAATGCCTCGTGAGGGAGTTTTCGTGAAAGTTATCGAAGACGGCGAAGCAAGCTCAGGTGATGCAATTACTTTACTGAGTTAAATTAGAGTGAGTTACAACACAGGGGCAGTATCTCTTCACTGCTCCTGCTTTAG
>JAFSQO010000367.1 GCA_017446645.1 Synergistaceae bacterium
CAGAAAGAGATTTTGACAGGGCATCAGAAGAATATAATCAAGCAGTTTCTTCCGAGAGTAATGCACAAACCAGGCTTGAAAGACTTAGAGAAGAACTTGAAGCAAAAAAGATAGAGGTCGGCACCTTGCACTCTGCAGCACGTAAAGCAGTTCAGGGATTTGATTTAACTGGTGTTAAATATATTGATGATATAAAATCGCTTGTCAAAAAATGGGCAGAAGAGCTGAATAAATTAATAAAATTACGTCAGGATAAAAACTCAGAACTTGAACAACTTAGAACGAGGCTTGACGAAACTAGCAAAAATCTTGACAGAGAAAGCGAAAATTTAAACTTACTCACAAAAGAGCTTCAGGAAGTCCAATCACGTTTTGAGTCCGTACTCAGAGAAAAAAAATTTGCAGATGAGAAAGATTTTTGTGATTCCCTAATCGCTCCCGAAAAAAACACCTTACTGCAAACACGCCGCAGAAATATCGACGACAACATAAGCAGGACAAAAGCACTCTTTGAGAATATTAAAAAGAAACTTGACAAAAAAATTTCAGAAGAAAAAACAGGTCGGACTCTTGAGGAAATCATAGAGTTATTTAATAATCAAGAAAATGAAATACAATCAATTAATGCCAGGATTGCTGTATTAAGAGAAAACCTTAAAACTCAAAGCATGCTTCAAGAAAAAATAAGAGAACTTGAACAGCAGTGCATTGAACAGGAGAAAATTTCAAACAGATGGACAGCATTAAACAGCATGATAGGCTCTGCCCAAGGAGATGTATTCAGGATATTTGCACAGAAAATCACTCTTTCTCAAGTCTTGGCAAACGCAAATAAATACCTAAATAAAATAAACGGACGTTATAATCTCATACTCTCACCCAATAATGATAAAGATAATCTTGCACTCTACGTAATAGATAAAGAACAGGGCGGCGAAGTCAGACCAACAACGAACTTGTCAGGCGGTGAAAGATTTATCGTCAGTCTTGCTCTTGCTCTGGGACTCTCTCAGATTTCAGGGAGTAAGGCACGTGTCGACTCTCTCTTTCTTGATGAAGGTTTCGGCTCACTCGATGAAGATTCGCTGAACACTGCACTTGATGCCCTTGCTGAAGTCAGGCGGGAAGGCAGAATGATTGGCATTATCTCGCACGTTCAGGCACTGAAGGAACGAATACGCGCTCAAATTAACGTCATTCCAAGAAGCGAAGGAGTAAGTATTATCGAAGGCGCAGGCTGTAAAAAAATATCATGACACAAAAAACTCCCGAAGATCTGAGTCTCCGGGAGCAAATTTTTTCTCATTAAGCTGCCTTAATACATGCCGTCCATTCCGCCCATACCGCCGGGCATTGCAGGGGCTGCATCTTTCTTTTCAGGTTTATCAGCTACGATGCCTTCAGTTGTGAGTACCATTGCTGCGATTGAGCCTGCATTCTGTAATGCTGAACGGGTAACTTTAACGGGGTCGATTATACCTGCTGCTACCATGTCAGTGTACTCGCCTGTTGCTGCGTTGAGGCCATGACCGATCTTCTCGCTTCTGACTCTTTCGACAACAACGTCGCCCTGATAGCCTGCGTTCTCTGCAATGAGATACAGGGGAGCCTTTAATGCGTCAAGGACGATTCTTGCACCGGTCTTTACGTCTCCTGAGAGCTTCTCGACAAACGGCTCAAGTGATGTAGCGCAATTGAGTGCTGCAACTCCGCCGCCTGCTACTATGCCTTCTTCGACTGCTGCACGGGTAGCATTGAGGGCATCTTCGATTCTGTGCTTTAACTCTTTCTGCTCGGTCTCTGTTGCTGAACCGACCTGAATTACTGCAACTCCGCCAACGAGTTTTGCAAGTCTCTCGTGTAACTTCTCTTTGTCATAATCGGACGTTGAGTCCTCGATCTCTTTCTTAATCTGGCCTGCACGTTTGCGGATTTCATCAGGATTGCCTGCACCCTGGGTAATCGTAGTATCTTCTTTCGTGATTTTCACTTTCTTGGCACGTCCAAGCATTGAAAGCTCAGTGTTCTCGAACTTGAGACCGACTTCTTCACTGATGACAGTTCCGCCTGTAACGATTGCTATGTCCTGAAGCATGGCTTTGCGTCTGTCGCCAAATCCGGGAGCCTTGACTGCTGCAACCTGCATAACGCCGCGTAATTTATTCACTACGAGTGTTGCAAGAGCCTCACCCTCAACGTCTTCTGAAATGATGACTAAAGGCTTTCCAGTCTGGACAACTTTCTCAAGAACAGGGAGCAAGTCCTTAATGTTGCTGATTTTTGCGTCATGAATCAGGATATAAGCGTCATCGAAATTAGCTTCCATGCGTTCGCTGTCCGTAACCATGTAGGGGCTGATGTATCCTTTATCGAACTGTAAGCCTTCTACCATTTCGAGGGTTGTGCCTACTGTCTGAGAGTCTTCGATTGTGATAACTCCGTCCTCGCCGACTTTTGCCATAGCTTCGGAAATCAGTGCGCCTACTGCTGCATCATTTGCTGAGATTGATGCTACCTGAGCAATTTTCTCTTTCTCTTTGACGGGGGTACTCTGCTTCTTAAGTTCTTCGACAACGAAATCGATTGCCTTCTCGATACCCTGACGCATAAGCATTCCGTTTGCACCGGCTGCTACGTTCTTCATGCCCTCACGAATAATTGCACGTGAGAAAATCGTAGCTGTTGTAGTTCCGTCACCTGCTATGTCGTTGGTCTTGCTCGCGACTTCCTTGAGTAACTGTGCTCCAGCGTTCTCGAACGGGTCTTCAAGCTCGATCTCTTTTGCGATTGTTACGCCGTCATTTGTGATTGTAGGTGAGCCGAATTTTTTCTCAAGTACAACGTTGCGTCCCTTAGGGCCAAGTGTTACGCCTACTGTATCTGCAACTTTATCTATTCCCCTGAGCATTGCTCGTCTGGCTTCCTCGTTGAATGAAAGAATCTTTGCCATAGTAATTATTTCCTCCTAGATATATTAACTATTCTTATTTCTCGATGATTGCGAGGACATCTCTCTCGCTGAAAATTACGAAATCTTCACCGTCAAGTTTGACCTCTGTGCCTGCGTACTTGCTGAAGATTATTCTGTCGCCTACTTTAAGCTCAACAGGCTGCTTCTGTCCGTTATCGAGTATCTTGCCGGTTCCTACTGCAACAACTTCACCCTCGGTGGGTTTCTCTTTTGCTGTGTCAGGCAGGAAGAGTCCGCCTTTGGTTTTCTCTTCACGTTCTAAGACTTTTACAACTATTCTGTCGCCAAGCGGCTTAAGTTTCATGATTCTATTTACCTCTCTCTCATGTAATGGCACTCAATCATAAAGAGTGCTAATCGAACAACGCGCGAAATGATAGCCCAATGAGTCAAAAAGTGCAATAGTTAATTTTACGTAGTCGTGAAAATTTTTCGTGTCTATAATATCCTCACATGATTAACTTGAAGGGTGTGTGATTTATCGTGAATAAAGCAATCTTGTACATTCACGGCAAAGGGGGGAGTGCATCGGAGTCAGGAATTTTTGCGAAGAGTTGTCAGGGCTTTGATGTCTTGGGAGTTGATTACGATGACGGTGATTTGCCTTGTGTAGTGAAGTCTAAGATTATTGCAGCGTATGATTCAGCGCGTGAAAACTATGATGTAATTTACGTCCTTGCAAACAGTATCGGGGCATACTTTGCTATGCTCTCACTTGGTGAATGCGAAATAGAGAAGGCGTTATTCATCTCGCCGGTTGTTGACCTGCAAGTCCTTATTCTCGGCATGATGAAGTATGAGGGAATTTCAGAAGAAGACTTGCGCACTCAGGGAAAAATCGGGATGTTCTCATGGGAATATCTGAGCTTCGTCCGTGAAAATCCTGTTAAATGGAACACTTTCACGGCAGTATTATATGCTGAAGGTGATGAGTTAATTTCGCGTCATAGCATAGATAATTTCATAGCGGCTCACAATGCAAGATTAACGGTAATGAGTGGCGGAGAACATTGGTTTCACACAGAAGAGCAGCTCGCGTTTCTGAATAATTGGCTGAGTAACTCATTGCCTAAAGCCGACTGCAACTCTATATAATTTAATTACTTACACAAAAAACAATGAGGAGGTAACATCATGAAAATTTTTGCGCTAGTAATTCTATTCGTCTCTCTGCTGGCTGGAGCATCGTTTGCATATCCTGTTTTTGCTCCTGAAGGGAAAAATCTCAAAGTTCACTGGGCAGTCCTTGAGGCCAAACAGGGCAAGATGAGCGAGATGGCAGCAATCAGTGCACGGACTGTAGCGAAGTTCACGCCTCATGAATCAGGGAGCTATTCACTTTACGGGGGAATTGACAAGGATAACCCTGACTTAATGCGAATTCTTGAGATTTACGAGGACGAGGCAGCCTATCAGGTTCACAGGGACAGCGAAGGCTTCAAGGCTTTTATCTCAGAACGAGAGCCGATTTTAGAGGGCCTGAAGATTTTACCGGTTGACCCCGTAATACTTGAGCAAAAAGAGTCAGGTACAGGGAAGTGCGTTTACATGACGTTAGTTGAAGTCAAGCCCGAATGTCTCAATGAGTTCAAGGCACTAATCACCCGTGAAATGACCAGAGCAATTGCCCAGGAAACCGGAGTACTTGGCCTGTTCGCAACAAGTGAGCAGGGAGCAAGAAATAATTTTATTCACACTTTAGAGATTTACACAGATGAAGAATCTCGCACGAAGTATTTAGCTTCATCAGGCTACAAGTCTTACAGGGAAGAGGCAGACAAGTTCATAGTCTCAAGAAAAGCCTTTGAGAATTATCCTGCAAATATCGTATTAAGCAAGAAAGGATTGCATTTAAACATGATGACAGAATTCAGGCAGACAGATCCGGAATTTGCAAAATTTTTCGGGAGCTTTGTATATAATGAAGTTCCAAGTCAGACAAAACTTGACCCACGCACCCGCTACATGGCTATAATCGCGGCTTTAATGGGTTGTCAGGGTCTCGATGAGTTCCGGGCAATTTTACCCGAAGCACTTGACTCAGGGCTTACCCCTTCAGAGTGCAAAGAGATAATCTATCAGGGTACGGCATATCTTGGCATTGGCAGGACACGCGGATTTCTCACAATTGCCAATGAGATTTTTGCGGAGAAGGGAATTACTTTGCCATTACCTGACTCATCAACTACTACACCTGAAAATAGAATCGAGAAGGGCAACGATGCGCAAGTCCGGATTTTTGGTGAGGGCATGAGGGGCTTTCAGAATTCAGGCTCAGAGGAGACCAGGCACATTAACAGGTGGCTCGCCGGGAATTGTTTCGGTGATTACTACACTCGTAAGGGCTTAAATCTCAGGGAGCGCGAGTTAATCACGTTCTGTTACATAGCTGCTCAAGGGGGTTGCGAACCACAATTAACTGCTCATGCCAAGGGCAACATGAACATGGGCAACGATAAGGCATTCCTGATTGATGTAGTATCTCAGTGCCTGCCGTATATCGGCTATCCCAGAAGTCTTAATGCATTGACTTGCATAAATAAAGCAGCAGGTGAGTAATCATGAAATTTGTATTAGCATTATTATTTGTATTAGCGTTCGTGTCAAGTTCGTTTGCTGATGATTTCGTTCACGTTCAAGGAGGCAGCTTCTTAATGGGAAGTCCTGAGTCAGAGAACTGGCGCAGTGATGACGAGTTACAGCATAAAGTCACGTTGAGCGATTTCTTTATCTCACGTTACGAAGTTACCCAGTCAGAGTATGAGGCATTAACCGGTGAAAATCCGTCGACTTTCAAGGGCAGCAAGTTACCGGTTGACAGTGTTACATGGCTTGAGGCTGTGAAATTCTGCAATGCCAGGAGCGAATCAGAAGGCATGACTCCAGCTTACAGGATTAATGGCGATTCTGTAACATGGGATTTATCATCAGAGAGCTACAGACTTCCGACTGAGGCAGAATGGGAATTTGCATGTAGAGCCGGGACTGTGACCCCGTTTAATTTAGAGCACTCAATCGGGGCTGACGAGGCGAATTTCTACGGTCATTATCCATATGAGATAGAGGAGAATTATTTCTCACAGCATAAACTCTCGACAAAACCCGGAATTTACAGGGCTGAGACTGTGCAGGTCGGCAGCTTCACACCCAACAAGCTGGGACTTTACGACATGCACGGCAACGTAGGCGAATGGTGCTGGGACGTTTACGGGGCATATTCGAGTCAAGAGCAGACTAACCCTACAGGACTTGAGGCAGGAACTCGGCGGGTAAATCGTGGCGGTGGCTGGAATGATTTTGCGAAAAATATGCGTTCGGCTTACAGGGCAGCAGCTCCCCAGGACAGAAAGTTATTCAACGTAGGGTTCAGGCTTGTCAGGGGCGCAATAGGAACTGGCGCAATCACTTCACGGGCTGTTCAGGAAGTTTCGGGTTCAGGCAAAAAAGTCTTAATCGCATATTTCACATGGAGCGGGAACACCCAGGGTATAGCGTACGAGATTCAAAAGCAGACAGGCGCAGATATTTTCGAGATTTCACCGGTCAACGAATATTCAGCGGACTACAACAGAGTCTTGCGTGAGGCTCAGAGAGACCAGCGTGCCCAGGCTAGGCCGAAATTAAGGGGACAGGTCAAGGATTTTGCGGATTATGATGTGATTATGCTCGGTTATCCCAACTGGTGGGCAAGTATTCCAATGCCTATTGCTTCGTTTTTGGAGGAGTATGATTTCACGGGAAAGATCATAATGCCGTTTTGCTCTCACGGCGGCGGAAGGTTCGGGCAGAGTCTCACGGCGATTGCTAAACTTGCTCCGAAGGCGTTTATAGGTGAGGGACTCTCTGTGCATTATTCTGGCGGGAGTTCGCTGAAGTCAGATGTTGCTAAGTGGCTGAGTAAATTTAACAATGCTCAGTAAAATTTTTGATTTCATGTTTTCGTCAGGTGCAATGCAATTCTTCGGGGCCTTTCTCTGGGGAATTGCCAGCGTCCTGCTAAGTCCCTGCGGTATAGGCATAATCCCTTTGGTCGTGAGCTATATCGAGAACACTGATAACCCTACACGTTCGAGGGCGTTCAAGATTTCCTGTGCGTTTTGTCTTGGGATAATCTTTAATTTAATGCTGGTTGCGTTAATAACTTCAGGTCTTGGAATGCTTTTAGGAGGCTATGAAAGATTCTTAACGTTATTTGTCTCTGTAGTCTTTATTGTAATGGGCCTGCACTTGACGGGAATAATTCACGTAAAACTCTTTTCTTTCTCGTCAGGAGCAAAAGGCACGGAGTCTCAATCACTCAAAGGCGCAATAATTCTCGGCATAGTATCAGGTCTTGCAGTCGGCCCATGCAGTATAGCTTACGTGAGTCCGGTCTTGTCGCTTGCAATGTCCCTTGCTTCTGAGTCAGGGAGCTTTATAGTTCCTGTAACGTTAATTCTTGCATATGCATTGGGTTATAGTCTTGTTATTATTCTAGCAGGAACGTTTGCCCAGATTTTTGCAGTGTATCTTCAGAGCGAACGCGGCGATAAAGTCCTGAAGTGCGTGAATATTTTATGCGGACTTGGCTTGATAGCTGCGGGTTTGTATTTTCTCTATGAGATGTATTCTCTATTGTGATAAAATAGGGACAACATTGAGGGGAGTTGTACCCTATTGTGCGGTGTTTTCGTCCGGAGCGTTTGGTTTTGTTTGCCATAGAAATCACCAGACTTCCACACGGTGGACTTTCCCCTTGATGGGCCGTGTTCCCATTAGGAGCCCCTCGTAATAGATATTATAACAGGGTGTTTTATTTTCCTGTTATGTATCTTGTATTGCGTGCCAGAAACTTTATGTATTTCTTTATGTTTTCCGGAAAGTCTTTACTCTCACAGTGAATATTAGCAACACTCTTCTTTATCTCGATTGAGTTAATACCGTAATTGCTCCCGAAGTTCCGTAGAGCCGTCAGCCCTGCAAGATATTTTGCTTCGTCAGGAATTGGCCCGAACCTGTCAAGCATTTCGCTCAATAAGTTGTCAAGCTCGTCAAGTCCTACAGCATTCATGACACGCCTGTAAATCGTAACTCTAACGTCATCTTGAGGAATGTAATACGGAGGAATGAGTCCCGCTCCCTTATCTGAATTAATTTCTATTTTGTTGGGCTGGTTAATCCCCCTGAGCCTGTTCAGAGCCTCTTCAAGCATTTTGTAGAAAACGCTGAAATTTCCCTTATGAATATTACCGTGCTGTTGAGTGCCTCCGACTGTTCCGCTGCCCCTGATGTCTAAGTCACGTTTCGCAATCTCATAGCCTGAGCCTAATTCAGTCATAGTAGAAATTGCGTCAAGCCTGTCCTGAGTGTCCTGATTAATTTTTGCCTTATCGGGATAAAGAAAGTAAGCAAAAGCCCTTTCACCTCGTCTGCCTACCCTGCCCCTTAGCTGGTACATCTGGGCGAGGCCAAGCTCTTCTGAATTATCGATAATGATTGTGTTAGCCCTGCCGACATCCAGTCCGCTTTCGATTATTGTAGTAGCGATTAATATATCAGTCTGGCCGGAATAAAATTCAAGCATGGTCTTCTCTAGTTCACGTTCAGTCATTTGGCCGTGAGCAATATTTATCTTTGCTTCTGGGAAAAAAGTTTCGAGCATCTTCAAGTGTTCAGGCATTCGTGAAATCTTGTTAGAGAGAAAGTAAACTTGTCCGCCCCTGTTGAGTTCGTAGGCAATTGCCTTGCGGATTACGGCAGCATTCCAAGCTCCTGCAAAGGTCGTAACGGGTA